>DATENN010000349.1:0-10381 GCA_035275045.1 Pyrinomonadaceae bacterium | reverse complement strand
GAAACATTATTGAGAACATGCACCAGAACGCGACGGTGGCGAAATGGTATGAAGAGCACGGCCGTCACGAGATTTTTGCGGGCGGAAAGGACGTCGGTCTAAACGACAGGACACATAACCTGGTTCTGAATCCAATTGATTTGGCCCGGCCGAACAAGCCACAGATGGAAGGCCCCAAGACGGCGCACGAAGAAGCTGTCATGATGCGCAAGCTTTATCAGGAGATGGTCTTGAAGAAACAGCTTGATGTAAAAGAAGCTGACAAGCCGGTCCAGATTCAAAGCCTCAGTCGCAAGAAACAGGAAACGGCGGAACCCGTACTTGTCTAAAGCGACCGGTCGTCTTTATTTACGAACCCCGCGTCTTCACTATTCGCGGGGTTCAGTGTGTAAAGGACACCTGTTGCTGACTTGACCTTAAGTGTTTGCGACGTGTTAAATAGCCCGGTTGCAACGCAGCCGAACTTTTAGAAAGACGAGAATTGAATGGCAATAGTTACTGTTAATCAGGGCGAATCGATTGAAAGCGCATTGCGGCGCTTCAAACGCAAGGTAATGACGGAAGAGATCATTAAGGACGCAAAAAAACACGCGTTCTTCATCCCTCCAGGTCAAAAGGCCAAACTCAAATCAGCGCTCGCGCGCAAGCGCAATAAGAAAAAAGGTCGCATGCGCACGGCTCCTCGCGACTAGTGGCCGTCGAGTTACCCACTCGTATTTATTTCAGACTCCCAAAGGCACGGTCGTGCTGTCAGCGAGGTTGAGCGTTCAGTGGGTTTGCTATGACTAGAATCCTACTCACCAACGACGACGGCATCCAGTCCAACGGCCTAATCAAACTCGAAGAAGCATTAAGCCAGATTGGTGATGTGTTTGTGGTCGCGCCTGCTTCCGAAATGAGCGGCGCCTCTCACAGTCTTACACTCGCGCGGCCATTGCGCATCCGTCAGATTGATTCCCGGCATTGGACCGTCGACGGAACGCCAACCGACTGTATAACGCTCGCCCTAAACAAAATTCTTTCAGCCGATCAAATGCCTGACATTTGCGCGTCGGGAATAAATCACGGCGGCAACCTCGGTGACGACGCGACTTATTCAGGCACTGTCGCGGGCGCATTGGAAGCGACTATTCTGGGAGTTCCCGGTCTCGCCTTCAGTCTGGTAGCGCGTGACAACTTCGATTTCCGCGAGCCGGCAAGGTTTGCCGTAACTGCGGTGCAGAAAGTTTTAGCTGAAGGATTACCCGAAGGTACGCTGCTGAATATTAATTTTCCAGTTGGCGAAATTAAAGGCGTGAAGGTTACGCGACAGGGAATCAAGAATGCTCGGCCCGTAATTTCTGAACACATCGACCCGCGTGGCAAACCTTATTTTTGGATTGGTGAAGAGTACTTCAATACCAATGCGGCTGCGGGAACGGATTACAATGCGATCGAGCAGGGCTATATTTCGGTGACGCCGCTGAAGAGTGATATGACGGATCATAACGCGCTCACCGCCATCGAAACCTGGAACTATTTGACCGATGCCGAGTTGATTCACAAAAGTTAACGCCATTTGCTATCGATAGTACGTGCACACAACCGGCCAACAGTCTTCGCAGCGTCATCAGGACTACGCAATCCCGCGCGAGCGAATGGTTGAGCGCCTTCGCGATCACTACCACATTAAAGATCCGAGAGTTTTAGAGGCAATGAAGTCGGTGCCGCGCCACGCATTCGTGCCGGAAGCGCTGCAGTCGCGGGCTTATGGCGATCATGCTTTGCCCATTAGCGCCAGCCAGACAATTTCGCAACCCTACATCGTGGCGCGCATGACTGAACTGCTCGAGCTGGACGGAATGAGCCGGGTGCTCGAAATTGGCGCTGGCTCGGGCTACCAAACCGCGGTGCTTGCGAAAGTTGCAGGGCAGGTTTACTCAATCGAGCGCATCGCTCAACTCGCGCGTGAAGCACAAACTCGTATACGCGAGTTAGGAATATACAACGCCACGGTGAAGTGTTTCGACGGAACCTTGGGTTGGGCCGCGCATGCTCCATATGACGGCATTCTTGTTGCCGCGGGTGGACCACGCGTGCCGGATCCGTTGGTAGCGCAATTGAAAGTTGGCGGCCGTCTGGTGGTACCAATCGGCGACACTCGTGAATCGCAACGGTTGGTTCGGGTTATCAAAACCGATACGGGATCGAAACAAGAAGACCACGGCGCTTGCGCCTTCGTTCCGCTGATTGGCCAACACGGTTGGGCGAGTTGATTTATAAATGGATTGCCGATTCGTCCGGCTTGTCGTGCTCTAGCCCGAATCGCTGGTTTTCAAACCGACTACTGACTACTGACTGCACTACTGACTTCTAACTTCTAACTTCTGATCCAATGGTCGCACGTTTACTAGAATTTCTTTCCGGCATCATCGTCGCCGTCATTTCTACTCTTGGTTACTCAGGCATTGTTTTGCTAATGGCGATTGAGTCGGCATGTATTCCGCTCCCTTCCGAAATCATAATGCCGTTCTCCGGCTATTTGGTATCAACGGGCCAGATGAATTTGTGGTTAGTTGGCATCGCCGGCGCCGTCGGATGTGTGGTGGGTTCGCTCGTCGCCTATGGGGTGGGCATGTATGGCGGACGACCGCTTATTGAAAAGTACGGGCGCTATGTCCTGGTGTCGAAACACGATCTGGACCTAGCCGATCGGTGGTTCGAAACGCGTGGCGAGATGATTGTATTTGTCAGTCGCATGTTGCCCGCGATACGAACGTTCATCGCCTTTCCTGCGGGCGTCGCGCGCATGAACCTCAAGCGCTTTATCATCTACACTTTTGCAGGTTCGCTGCCGTGGTGCCTTGGTCTCGCATACGTCGGCCAAAAGCTCGGTGAAAAGTGGAACAAGGACCAGACTCTAAAAACCTGGTTTCACCGTTTCGACTTCTTAATTGGGATTGCGGTGGTTCTGCTGGCCGCCTGGTGGATTTGGCGCCATGTTCGTCACCTTCGTGAGGAAAAGCAGAGCGTCGGCGCGTGATTCCAAAGTAACGCGAACAAAAAAATCCGGCCGCTAGAAAGCGACCGGATTTTTTATTTGCTGGTCGGGGCGAGAGGATTCGAACCTCCGACCTCACGGTCCCGAACCGTGCGCTCTACCAGGCTGAGCCACGCCCCGACAAAAGTGACTTGGATAATAGGGAACGGTTGATACCCTGTCAAACTAACTAGTGATCACATCGACCGCTAAAGAACAAAGAGCGAAGTGCAAAGCGGCAAGTCTTATCAGTATCCACGATATGTCGCGATAGCGGGTGGGCCGAGAACGAGTTAAGAACAAAGAGCGAAGTGCAAAGCGCGAAGGCGATTTCAAGTTGGAAAGCCTCACAGGTCAGGAAGGGGGCCTGCCCCCGCAACCTTCGGCCCGGAGGGACGAAATGTTTATAGCCTCAAGGCTCTTTAGCCAACCCGGCGCTCTGTGAAGAGCGCAATGTTTTCAGCCTTGGGGCAAAGGTTTCGCTCCTGGGGGACCGAGCACTGTATTAGGTAGTGGTGCAACTTGAGACCAGCACTTCACAGTTCTAGGTGCCCCCAAGTTTCAAGTGCCAAGTTCAAACGGCACTCAGCCACCTCTCCTTCAATACATTCCTTAACGACTGCCGCAGCGCCGTTATATGATGAGTTGATGCCTACCAATATTCGCCCAGGCGTGGTTATCTTCACCGGCAACGTCGAACGTCTTGCAAAATTTTATGAAGCAATGACAGGATTGCCCGTGCAAGTAGCAGCTAACGATCACGCAGTCCTCGCATCTGAGACCTTTGAGGTTGTCATCCACTCGTTGCCCCGAGAGCCGCAGGTCGCCGAGCCTTCTGTTGCCCGTGAAGACAATCACCTCAAACCGTTCTTTCCAGTTCCCAGTCTGTCTCAGGCCCGGGAAAAGGCGTCACAACTTGGCGGTCGGCTGCGGCCTCAAAGCGCGGAGTGGTCCGCGCGCGGTTTCCGCGCCTGCGAGGCGATCGATCCCGACGGCAATGTCATTCAGTTTCGCGAAGATCTGTAGCAACGGACTAATAAGCTTCCCTTCAACGTTAACAGAGCAACGTTGGGTACGCTCATGAAACCACGAGGCCGTGATATCGGTAGGCAGGTCTATCTGCGGCGTCCGAGCAAGGGCGATCTTGAGGAGTTCGTGCGTCTAAACAAAGACAGCCTGCAACTGCATCGCGGTTTCACCTCCCCTCCAACCACTGGGGCAAAGTTCACACAGTTCCTGGCGCGATCGCGCCGTTCTGATTGTTCCTGCTTCTTGATCTGCCGCCTTTCGGATCGCCGCATCGTTGGTTCAATCAATCTCAGTCAGATATTTTTGGGCGGCTTTCGTAATGCCTACCTCGGCTATTACATCGGTGGACCATACGCCGGTCAGGGCTACATGACGGAAGCATTGCAGTTAGTGCTGAGGCATGCGTTCGTTGACCTCAAACTGCATCGGCTTGAAGCGAACGTCCAACCGGGAAATGCGCCCTCAATCGCCGTGCTGAAACGCGCGGGGTTTAGATTAGAAGGTTTCTCACCGCGGTACTTAAAAGTATGCGGGCGTTGGCGTGACCACGAGCGCTGGGCCATACACGCCGAAGATTGGAAAAGAGGTCGGACGAAACGCTAAATGAGAAGTGTAAAGTGGATCAATAAAATCGGCGCCGTATTCGCGATACTTGATCGCGCTTGTGCTGTGGCCATAAATTACTGCGCTGCCCGCGTTTGTTGTGGCACTCGCCGCAGCCTTCATTTTGAGGACAACGATATCAGGAAAGGTTTAGCTCAGGGTCAGTTAACGATGACTAATGCAAGCCTTACCGTGGCGGATGCGCCGCGCAGTCTCTTTGGCACCGCGGCTTCAGCCGGTAAACAAGGCCATGCGTAAGCAATATTACTTCCGACAATCGGATCGCGGGCTACTCGCCTGGGACGTTGACCGGCTCGTTGAGCTCTCAGCGCCGCTACCACGCAAACGCGTTCCGCTGGCGGACATTCGTGAACTCAACGAGGACTGGTCAGGCGACGACGAAAAGCGCAGCTGGCGAGCGATGCTTGAGCACATCCGTTTTATCAATGAGGCGGATCTTTCCTTTCCCATTATTCTCTCAGCGAATGGTGCTGTCATGGATGGAATGCATCGCGTCGTGAAAGCGACACTGGCAGGTTATAACGACATCGAAGCGGTGCAATTCAGCGAAGATCCTGCACCGGATTACATCGGGATGGGGCCTGATGATTTGACTTACTGAACGACGAAAGCACGGCGGTTCAATGCGACTAGTATATAGGCAGCAGCCACCCCATTAGCCACCATGTAGCGCCGGAAAAGCCGCCTATCTAAACTTGGAATCTCGGGACCCATTGGCTTACTCTTAAAAACAAATCTTTTCAGCAGCCAAAAACAAAAGGAAAAGACATGACATCAAGCAACACTAATACGATCCGACTTCATCGAGTGCTGCGCGCCGCGCCCGACCGCGTGTACCGCGCCTTTACTGATGCGAATGCAATGGCGAAATGGCTTCCGCCAAACGGATTCACGGGACAGGTTCATCATATGGAGGCCAGGGTTGGCGGGAGTTACAAAATGTCGTTCACTAATTTCACTACGGGCTGTAGTCATTCTTTTGGCGGAGAATTCCTCGAACTGACACCAAACGAACGCATTCGTTATAAGGACCGCTTCGATGATCCGAATTTGCCCGGCGAAATCGAGACTACGATCACTTTGAACAAGGTATCGGTGGGAACCGAGTTGAACATCGTCCAGGAAGGTGTGCCCGCAGTCATTCCTGCGGAAGCGTGTTACCTCGGCTGGCAAGAGTCTTTAGTGCTGCTGGCGAAACTGGTTGAGGCGGAAATTCCCGATCAGATGTGAAGCGATCGACGAAGTTTATCGGGACAGATCATGCAATCGCGAAGCGATCTCATTAGCACCGCGGCTTTAGCCCGCGCCATAGCCAACATTCATCGTCATCGTCAAACTTGAGAGAAGTTGCGAAAGCGTAGCCTCAATTCGGTGTAGTTTTTTTGACGACTTGCGATTCGTCAAGGATGACGTTGTCGGGATCAATCATGACTGACGACGGTAGAGTGCGGGTCGAAACTTCCATACTCGTTCGCCGCGCACTCGGCTTGATGATTAGGCGCTGGCTTTTCGAAGCAGAAATTAATTCTATGGGGACAGCATTAGGAAAAACGGCATCGGCTTGAGTTTGGACCAGCACCAGCCTGGTCCGTTTCGTCTTGCGGTTCCAACTCCACGACAGCTGATAGTGCGGATGTCCTGCCTCATATATCCACCGCTGAAAGAATTCGCGAAGATTTCTTCCTGAAACAGCTTCAAACGCCTGGCGCAGGTCATCGGTGGAAGCGAGACCGGACTTGTGTGCTTCGTAGTAACTGCGAATGCCGCGGAAAAACACATCATCGCCCAACTCGGCCCGCAACATGTGTAACACCCAGGCGCCTTTTTGATAGTTGTTCGCGTTGAGAAGCTTAAAGAGATCGGTTGTTTCGGTATCGTGGATTGGAAGCCGCGTCGTCTTCTCAAAATTCAAATAAGCGTCACCGGCATCCTGCATGTACGCGCGAAACCTCTCCTTACCTTCGTATCTCTCGATCATGAGGCCCGCGAAGTAGGTGGCGAACCCTTCACTCAGCCACAGATCAGACCAGGTCGATTCCGTGACCGAATCGCCAAACCACTGGTGTGCGATTTCATGCGCCACCACGTCAACCAGGCCTTCGCGAACCTTGAAAACTTCACTGACGGGTCTGGCGCTGTTTGATTCGAGCAGGCGATTGGGAAAAACGATCGCACTCGAATTCTCCATGCCGCCAAAACGCGTGGCGCCCACGATCAAAGCCAATTTTTCGTAAGGATAAGGCGCGACTGTCTCGGTGAAATACTTCAACGAAGGATTAGCCGCGCTAAATCCCGCCACCGCATTGTTTTTGTCGGGCGAGGGAACGTAATACGCGAGTGGTGTCACCGGCGCATCGTCCATTTCAATGCGCGCGAATTCGCCCACCGCGACAATCATGCAATAAGGCGGAATCGGCGCGCCTTCGGTATAACTCCAGGTGCGCTCGTTTTCAGATGTAGTGACGTTGAGAAACTTGCCGTTTGCGACGACTGAATCGGCGGCAGGCGCCGTCACATTGAAACTCACCGTCGCTTTCGCCGAGGGGTGATCGAGGCAGGGAATCCAATGATGGACCCGATCAGGCCAGTTGTCGCCAACCGCGGAAGGTTTTCCGGCTTTATCAGTGCTTAGAATCAAACCATCTTTTGGCGCGCCGTGATAATCGACGGCAATTTCCACGCGACCACCAACAGGCAACGTCTGCGGTAAAGTTACCAGGAGTTGACCGGGGACGCGCGCGAAGGTTGCAGCCGAGCCGTTAATGTTTACAGCGTCGACTGGCAACTCGCCAAAATCAAGATCAATCGTCGACACATTTTTGACTGCTTGAATGGTTATGACGGTACGGGCTTTAATAATTTCGCTGAGGCTGTTGTTAAAGCTAAGGGAAATGTCGTAGTGCAACGGTTTCCACGAGTCGATCAATCGTTCCTTGCGCGCCGCAAGAGCGGAAATGTTTATCACCACGACAAACGCGAACAGTAAGCTGCCGCGACTAAGTGTGAGACCGATTCCTTGCTGGAAACTTTTCGTCGACATCTACCTTATCCCTAACAACAACAGCGCTGAACGATCTGAAACTTTGCGTTCAGACGTTAGCCAGGCGCGATATCCACTTAGCTCGTCGTCGTGCAGCGGACGGTTTCCAAGACGGGCCGCAGGCGTCCTTTCAAAAGCTCTGGCGGTTAACGCCATGTGCGGTTCCCGGACTTTTAGCTCATCGTTTTGGTTTAGCGCCCGCTCAGCAGATTGGACGTCAGGAAAAAACTCGTCGTAAGCGAGCAGATGCCAAACTGTATCAACTCCCTCGCCGTCGATCGCAATTACTCGAAGCAAGCCTAACCCGCTTTCGAGTTGAAAAATCAGATCGTCACCTGGCGCAAATTGATGGGGCATTTCCCAGCGATGTTACGAAAGCTTTTCTCCAATCGCAAAACCGGCCTGCGATGGCTTGAGTGTGCGCGCCGTCGTCATGTGTTTAATTGGTAGTCAACGCACACCTGAGGCGCCAAGAGTACGGAATTAAGATTTGGCGCGGTCGCGGCTTGTGAAAATTGCAAATCACGCGTAGCAAAACTAAAATCGCGGCCTCATGAGCGAGTTAGGTTCCCAGAAAGACTATTACCAAATTCTGGGTGCGCAGGAAGACGATTCGCTGCGCGACCTCGAGCGCAGCTACAAACGCATGGCCGCGCGTCGCCATCCGGACAAAGGCGGCACCGAAGAGGACATGAAGTCGCTCAACGAAGCTTATCGCATATTGCGAAACGCGGACTCGCGACGACGATACGACGAGCAACGCGTGAAAATTCAACCCGCGCAATTCGTACCGCATTCGTCACCGCCGGCTCAAGACATCGGATTGTACGGCCATGGACTGAGTGCGCTACTTTGTTTACTCGTCGGCTTGTTTCTATTGTTTCTAGTCCGCTTTCAATGGATTTGGTTTCTGTGGCCGTTGGCGATTCTTGCGGTGTTCGTAATTCTTTTTGGCGTGTTAATGGCCCGCAGTGCTATGCGCGCGATGAATGACGCCTTGCCCGTTTCCAACCGCTTCCGTCGCTATACTCGCATACAGGAAGCGTTGTTTTGGAGCGCTGTTGCCGGCGGCGGTTATGGCGTCTATCTTCTTTTGACGTCGGTTTGAGACGCGTTCCATGAACATTAAGGGGTTAGATCTTTTATTTCTCGAGGTGAACAATCTCGAAGAGTCGATCGCGTTCTACACTGAACTGCTCGGGTTTGAACTCATCAGACATAGTCCGGAATCAGAGCCGCCGATGGCTACGCTGAAAGCAGGCGGACTAAAAATTTCACTCGCGCAAAATCTCGAAACGATGTTGCGGCGCGGTCGCGGCGTCAGTTTTTTCTTAGGCGTTGCAGACGTCGACGCTTTGTACGATGAGCTAAAAAGAAAAGTAGATCAGATTCAGAAGCCGGTGGATGAAGGGTGGGGCGGCCGCTTTATCACGCTTGAGGACCCGGACAAGTACCGGCTTTTCCTGGTTACTTGGGGCCACGAAACAATCGCTACGCAATAACGCGACGAACCGGAGATTAAAATGGCAGGACAACACACAGAAAATTTGTTTCGCCGCTACAAAGGGCAGGTCGTAAACGTGAAGACCGTGTCCGCCGGTTTATACAAGGGCAGCGTCAGCGAGATTACGAATGATTATGTTTGCCTCACCGAACGTACGGGCGATGAGGAGACCCAAACCTTCATCTTTTTTCAAGCCATCGAATCAGTAGTTGCCGATGTGACGCCATAGACGATCGGTCAAGAAACAGCAAACAAACACAGCTTGCTTGCCTAAATTGAGAGCGGTTTGTTAAGCTATGTTTCATCGATAGCACAACCTTTTAGTCATGCATCCCATTGCTAATCCGCCAAACCCGTGGTTGACACACTCTGTCGACTGGCTCGGCGAGCCGCCCGAAGCGAAGCTCGAAGTATTCGAGGAGACGGAAACGCGCCGCATTATCACGGGAAACGATAGTCCGGATGTAAGCTTTGATTATTCGATCAATTGCTACCGCGGTTGCATCCACGGCTGTACCTACTGTTTCTCTCGACCGACGCACGAATATCTGGGTTACGGCGCGGGAACGGATTTCGATCGGAAGATTATCGTCAAGGTAAATGCGCCTGAGCTTTTGCGCAAAGAGCTAATGCGGCCTTCATGGAGGGGCGATGAGATTGTTTTCTCGTTTACATCGGATCCTTACGTACCGTTGGAAGCGCATTACAAACTCACCCGTCAATGCCTGGAAATATGCGCCGAGTTTCACAACCCGGTAGGAGTAATTACTAAGTCCGCTTTAATCAGGCGCGACATCGACGTTTTGCAGCGATTGACGAGGGATGCGCGGGTAAGTGTTTTTTTTACGATTCCATTTACAAGTCGCGAGGCGGCCCGCGCCGTCGAACCATACGCGCCTTTACCCGATGCGCGCTTTCACGCGATGGCGGATCTCGCGGCAGCGGGCATTCCCGTCGGTATTGGCATCGCACCAATCATTCCTGGTTTGACGACAGACATTCCGGAATTGCTGGAACGAGCGAAGGAATGTGGCGCCACGATGGCGTTCGTTAACATGCTGCGTTTGCCGGGCAGCGTCGCGCCGTATTTTCAGGAGAAGCTGCGCGAAAAACTTCCTACGAAAGCGGACCGCATCATGAATCGCGTACGCGAAGCTCGCGATGG
>DATENN010000348.1:0-8883 GCA_035275045.1 Pyrinomonadaceae bacterium | reverse complement strand
TAACACACCCAATGGACCGCGGACGTCGCGCCCGCAAACCGTTGCGAGCGGGACGATGACAAAGATCCTTACTTCGCTCTTATCAAATCCCTAGAGTCACGCGCCGGCTGCCGCCTCGCCGCCAACTTCCCAAATCCCATGAACGCATAAATGACAGCCGCTGCGACAACCGCTCGCGCCTGCTGCGCCGGCGATTCAGCGCCTCGTGCGATTCGTGCTGCTCACTGATCGCCGCCAATCGCACCCACCAGTGCGATTGATAAAGACTGCTCCCTGTCTCGTGATGATTAGACATAGTTGTACGAATCCGACTCAGATCTTCACGAATTTGGGAGAGTGGAACCTTTGATGTGCAATGCCCATACCAGCGCGCCATTCAGAGTGCACACAAATGAAAGCGCGTTAGCGGCGCAGCAAGCGGTAAGCAGTAACGAAAATGTCGCGGTAATAGCAGACGGGGATAGTTCACGCGGGAATGAATTTGATACAGCGAAACCGTAGCTGCGTCATCGGCAAAAGAGCAAACGAGATAAGGGCAAAGAGCCGGCAAAATTATTGACTAAGGGAGCAACTGTATCCCGAGGTGTCGGCGTACCGCATGGGACTCCTTTGCGCCTCACCTTAGCTCTTCGCCCTTCGCTCTTCGCCCTTCGCTCTTAGCGCTTCGCTTTAAGCTGATTTGCCGATTCCCAATTTACGATTTACGATTCACCATTCACGATCGACGGGGGGGGGACGCAGTGTTACTTTCGGTTTTTCTTTTCCTTTTTTTACAGCCTGCGCCTGCTTCCTCCCTCACTGGCGTCTATCGCATCGACATCGCGGCGAGTGACAGACTCTATTCCGTACTTGCCGGCGCTTCCAGTAATGTTCCGTTCGCAGAACAGCAACGCTTCTTCATCGATTTGGCCGTGCGGCTGACGCCTCCCGATCTCTTAGCGATACAACAACAGGGCACGCACATCAGTCTCGGCTCATCGCGCGCGCCACGCATGACATTCATAGCCGACGGACTGCTCCACACAGAGCGCGGGGCCGACGGGCATCTAATCCGTGCGCGCCTGACGCTTGACAGCACGGCGGGGCACGAGCGCCTCGTGTTCACATCCAGCGGCAATACTGAAGACAACCTAACCGTAACGTTTGAGTCTTTGGACAATGGCCGACGCTTGCGGGTAGTGAGACGCATCGGGGCGGCGGGCTTGGATCAGCCGCTGGTGATTCGCACCGTCTACAACAAAATTTCCGAAGTCGCGCGTTGGGAGCTTTATGGCGAATCGCAAGTAGCGGCGACAGCAATTCCTCCTTTGCCAGGAACGTCTGGTCGGGCCGCGAATACTTCCAGAACGCCACCAGCAACTGCTGCTCAGCCATTGTTAGCGAAAACAGATCAACCGGCTGCAGGCGACTTGCGCGATGCGCTTAACGAATGGATTGCTGCGACAAACAATCGCGACATCGATCGACAGATGAGATTTTATTTGCCGGCGCTAAAAAGATTTTATTTGCGGAGCGACGTTTCCCGCAGTTTTGTGAGAGAGGAAAAAGCGCGAGTGTTTGCGAACGCGCGGGCCGTCGATATTCAAGCAGCGGAGCCGGAGATCATTTTCCAGGACGGTGGCCGCACAGCCGTGATGCGTTACCGTAAGAAATACAATGTCGACAACGGCAAACAAAGCCGGCACGGGGAAGTCATTCAGGAATTACGATGGCAGCGTACCGGCGCCGGTTGGCGCATATTCTACGAACGAGACATACGCGTTTTGCGGTAGCGCCGCGCAGCGCCTCGAGTCCAAATCACAACTGATAAGACAAACGAACAACGATCCGGTCAGTACCACCTGCGGTAGCGGGTGGGTCATATATCAAAGCAGCGCGCAGCGCGGTCGAGTCCAAATGACAAATGAGAACTGTCAAATGATATATGGAAAATTACGCGCTCAGCACTTCACCATTCACATCTTTCCTATTTACCATTCTGCATTCCCGAGCTACGATTCCCGCCAGCCCCCGCAACAACTAACCTTAATCTAAGGAGAATACTTCCATGCGAAAAGCACTATTCGCCGTAATCTTCATGGCCGTCACCGTACTTGGCGGGTTATTAATCGAGCCTGTCTCCGCGCAGAACAGCAATAGCAGTACAACGATGGGTGAGCGCCGGGACGACATGCGTCATAACAACATGGGCCGCCGTCGTCGCCGCCGGATGAGGCGTCACTGGCGCCGTCACATGCGACGGTCTATGCGCCGGCATAACATGAACGCAAATACGTAAACAGAGTCGGGAAACAGTGAACTGTGAACAGAAAACTGTAAGACAACTGTTTACGGTTCACTGTTCACGGTTTACTGTTTTTGGTTTCAGTGGTGGCGCGGTCCGCCCTTAACGCTTCGCGCCTTTCTGATTCACGATCCACGATTCACGACTCACCATCACAACGACGGTGATCTGTATTTGAAGTAGTTGCAGAGCGGCTTTTGCAAATCCAGGAATTTGGAAAATGCGTCGCCGGTCAACGCGCGAGTCCGCACATCCTTTGGTTCTATTCGATCCAGTACCCAGTTGCCGTTGTCCTTCTTGTAATACAGCACCATCTCGCCAAATAAAACGGGCGTGTCGTCTCCCTGCACTATTCTGATCGATGAAACGTTGATAGGAATCATCGCGTCGGTGTCAGTAACTTTGTTTGGCGTCTCACTCGGCGCAAAGCATCGATACGAGTCGTCTTTGAAAGCCCATTGCTGTTCGCCGTCGTTTTCGTCTTTTGCGCTGATCGATTTCTCCGCGAGGTCAACGTTCACTTGCTCCTTTTTAACACCTTTGCCGCCTAGCAGCCCGCACATGCTAAGGATCAACACACACAACGCTAGATTCGTTTTCATAGGTTTCCTCTGGGCTAAGTTTTGGGCGGGAATAGTAAATCGGAAACCTTGTGTCGTAAAGCGAAGAGCGAACAGCAAAGGGCAAGGAGGCAGGGGCGAAGAGCAAAGAGCTAGAGGCTGTCCTTTGCGCTTCGCTATTCGCCCTTTGCCCTTCGCCCTCCGCCCTTTCGCTCTTCGCCCTTCGCCCTTTGCCTTTTACGACGGTTTCATCTGCGCCTGCAGCCGATCGCGGGCGGCCGGGTCCGGCGGGATCTCGACCTTTTGTCCGCGAATCTCGTTCAGCAAGGCCCACGCGTAATCGCTTACACGGTATTTGTAGCGCTGATACTCCATGTAAGATTCCGAACCCCACGTTGGCGCCTCGCGATGATCGCTCAGCATCTCTAACAAAGGCTTCTCGGCGGCGCGCCCTTCTTCGATGATGGCTTTCGCTGCGTCTTCCCAATGCGTGTGCGGCATCCCAAACGTGTTGAAGTATGGCTGCGTCTTCAATGAATTCGTCAGGATGCCAACGCGCAGTTCCGGCTTTAGCTTCTGGTATTCCTCCCTGTTCATTTTTCGCAGGGCCAAAAGCGATAACAACGATGAGCGATCCGCTTGAGTGATAAGCGGAGCAAGCGCCGTCGCGCCGTCTCTGCCGCGGCTGACCATCTCGGTGAACGTCATCGAGTTGAAAGGCTCGGTTCCCTTTTGTGATTCCTTCGCCAACTCTGTGGCCAGGCGCGGTACGTCCATCGACTTCAGTTCCTGCGTGCGTGCTTCACGTTTTTGTCGTGCTTCTTCCAAGACCTGGTTACGCGTGTTGACGATTTCGTTTTTCTCTACTCGATTCGAATTAGCGGTTGCCTGACCGGCGGGTTGATTACAGGCAGTCAGCAGCGCGCCGGCCATGAGCAAAGATATAAACGTCGTGATGGTTCTTAGGTACATTGTATCCTCCTCTCTTATGGCAACGGGCTCATGGCGGGAAAAGTGTTTTTTCCGAGCCCGGGCGCGTCTGTATTCCATTCGGCAACGGCGAGATTGAACGAGTCCTGCATCCAGGTGACACCGATCTCGTCGAACGGATCGCCGGCGTTGCCGCTGTTGTCGACTATGAACAACCAGTAGTAAGAACCCTCCAGCCGGTTCTTGCAACTGGCCGCCGCGTCGATGCAAACCGGAACGCTTACGGCATCGAACCAACTGTTGTTGGGCCAGCCACCTGGTCCATCATTCAGAATAGCGGCAGTGGTGTTGCTGCCGGTGGTGAGATAAGTGTCGAAGGTGCCGTCGTTGAAGCGCGCGTAATAGCCCCACTTCCGATCGTCAATTCGATCGACCGCCCAACCATTCTGTGTCGGCGTGCCGGTAGTCACGATGCGATCCTGCTGTTCCGTGCTCGGCGCAAGAAAGTTTCCGGTGTCGCGATCAATGATTCGTACGATCTGGATATAGCAGATCGTGTTGCAGTTGCAGGCCGCGGCTCCGCAAGTAGCGGGATTGAAGTTGAAGGTTACACGTGCATTGATGCCGCGGTTGCTGTGCGGCGCGCCGGTAAATGCAAAGGTGCCGCAAGGAAGTGTGGGCGTGCCGCAAGCGATCGCGAGGACTGCAAGCAGCGTTAAGGCAGCGATGATTTTGGAAATGTATCGTCGTTTTCGCGCGCGCGCGAGCGACGGTGGTGCGTCAGGAAAGAAGCTTTCCTTTTTCGGCATGAGGTGTCCTCCTTTTGCAGGTAAGAACGTAGGGCGTGACGGAACTTATTGTTGAAACGTAATAAGTGGTCTGCGCGTCCTGCGTGAGTTCGTCGCGCTCCATTTTTGAGGAACGGCGATCGTGAGGCTGACCAACCACGTGCGAGAGATTGAAGGAACGTTGCGAGTCAGCTATTCCGAAAACGGCGAAACACTATTCCCAGCGGTAAAGAAAGTCAATCATTTTCCATTGATCATTTTCACATCTGTCATCTGTCATTCGATGATTCAATTGGAAGGGCGACAGGTTGTTATCCAAGCTACGCCCCGAGGGACTAAATGCTCGGGCGGGAGCGGAACCTGTTGCACTTCGAAGTTGAATCGCTTTTTGACCAATGAAAAATCTCAAATGATATATGGAAAATGATCTTTCTTTTTTCAATCGTCCCAACTCAATCTCCTTCATCGGGCCCATGCGTCGGCGCCGGTGGCGGTGGCCACATTCTGTTCTTCAAAAGCTTGATTCCATAGCCCCCAACCGGCACGATGATGAACGTCAATAGCCATTGCCAATAATTCGCGAAAAATTGTCCTGCCGCGTGAAAGTAATCGGTGCTGACTGCGATATCGTTTTCGTAAACATTAAAGCTCTTTGGCTGGTTTTGATTCTTTGGATCATTTAGTTGCACCGTGGCCACCAAACGCAATTTGTGGGTTCCCGACTTCACCGGAGACACACTGAAAATCCATTCGGATGCGGTTGGACCACCAATCACTTGCCACCCCGGTTGGCCGGCTTTCGGCTGTTGGCGAAGCACATCAAACGCGCCCGCTTCTTCGCTGATCAAATCCACATCCATGACGTCGTTAATCGGTAGCTCATCGATCTTCACGTTGGGGTCACTAGTGGCACGCGCCGCGATGTCAGGTGTTAATTCTTTCGCCACGCCAACTTTGACCACGTAGGTCTTGCCCACGCTCATCGAGGTTGGGATGTCGTAAACGATCTTTCCTTTTATCAGCGCGTTGATCTGTTCGTCGATTGAGGCGCTGGTGGCTTTAGGATCAGAGTGAATCTGAAAACTGCCATTAACATTCTCGGTGGACGTGTTTGTATTTGCGTTTAAGTTGACATGAGCGCGGTTGGCATTTGCGTTCGGTGAAAGTCGCGCGAGGGGGCTTGGGAATGGCGTAGAGGTACGGATGGGACTCGGCGACGGGGTCAAGGTAGCGGCCGGACTTGGCAATGGCGTGAATCGCGGCGACGGGGCAACGGACGGCTGCGGCGAGGGAGTGCCGCCGACATCCAGCGCGATGTTCAGTTCTCGTTTTTCGCCTATCGCTTCAAGAGGCGAAAAAGTGCCGCGGACTTCAACAGAGCGCCTGAAGCTCCGAAAACCTGGCAACACGACTGTTATGAGATAGGTTCCGGGTTGCAGGTTCCTAAATGCATATCGCCCAGTCGCGTCTGTGTATGTCTCTCTCTTAACCGGGCCTTCCGCTGTAACTTTCGCATATGCGACCGCTTGGCCGGCGGTACTAACGCGGCCGAAGATGCGGCAATCCCAATCGCGCTGGAACGCGGCTGCCTCGCGGCTTAAGGTTGTCGGAGTAACTAGAAAAGCGAAGGCAATAGAGAGGAGCAGGAATTGAGATTTCACGGCGACACCTCTTGAGGTTGAAGCGAGGAGGTTATCGGTTTCGGACCGCGCGTAGTATACGCCCTAATCCGCAAACGAAGAACCTTGTTCTGATCGGAAACAGTTATTTCCACTCATCATTTGAGATTTCTCATTTGTCATTGCTGATTACAGCGAGACGCAACAGCCGAGTGGGCCAGAAGGGGCGAAATACGTCCTAGCCCTAATGAACCTGACGGAGGTCGTGACATTTGAGAAAATCTCAAATAACTAATGACCAATGATTAACTAATCGCGACGAGAGGTGTCAGCGTTCCCGTGTAGCCTTCAGTCGTCGGGTGGTCGATTCCGTCACACTGCCGGCTGGCGTTTGCTGGTCCAACGTTTCGCGGGATTCGAGGAGTTCTTTCGTGGTAAATGCGGCGGGCAACTCGGTCGTTGCGTCGATTTGTCGCGCGCGCCGGCGCCGGGTGATCAACTCGTGAAGGCTGGTCACGAACAGCGCGATGGTCATCACTAACAAAAAGCCACCGGCGAACGCTACGCTGCCATGGCCCATTAACAGCATCCACACCACCACAAAAAGGGCGGCAGAGGCGAACATCGTTTGTGAAAGGGCTTTGCGGTTTTCGGCGCGAAACATCTGGTAGGTGCGCCAACCACCGCGACCGCGATCAATCGCTTCGTCAACGCGCTGCGCGATCACGAGCGGTAAACTTTTCGTTACCGCTTGCGAAACCAGTCTGAGGTCTTCGCCACAACCGCGGCAAAACCTGGTCTCCGACGAGTTTTGTACCCCGCAATGCGGACAATACATGCCCACAAGAATGGGATATTCGATCTAAAGGGTCAAGCGAACCTGGCTGCTCACATTACAGCCTTCGCACAGCCACGTTGCCTTCGATGTTTACGATCGATAAATCCGGACCGCCACCGCCCAGCCGCAGTATCGTCATCGAATGCCGCGCCGAGTCATCCTCGTCGTCGGATTGAAAGGAGTTCGCGCGTGCCGGCCGATTCGGAACATTCGGTAAATCAATCGCAACGCCCGCCGCATGTCGCACATTCAGATTCGCGTTCAAGCCATCAACCAGACGCAGCGCGACGTCGCCTTCAACATTACGAATACTTATTCCCTTCTCATCCAACTGTCGCACGCCGACATTGACATCGCCTTCCACACTCTCAATGCGCGCTGCTTGTGCTTCGCCAATGTGCACCGAACCTTCGATGCCCCGCATTTGGAGATAACCCGACGTGTTGTTAACGGCGACATCTCCTTCCAGACGGGACAAACTCAAGTTTGCGGATTGGGGTACCAAAAGGGTCAACTCTTCGTAAGCCTGGATGACGCGGCAGGACGAATTGCGACGATGGTCGATAGTCAAGCTGTTACCAGTATGCTGCACATCGATCGTTTCGCAATCGTAGTCTCGTTGCGTGCGCGCGTGTCTCACAAAGTGGAGCTCTGCCCTATCGGTGTTTGCTGTTTCAATCTTGACGGAACCTTCGATCCGGCTGACCTCGATCTGCGCGTTCGGACCAAGCTCGAAAACGTTGTTGATTTCTCCGGAGATCGGATATTGCTGTCTTGTTTGCGGTGAACCCGCGTGGAAACTGGTGGATGCTTTTGGAGCGGATGCTATGCCGATGGCCGAGAGACTCAGAGCAAAGGCCAAGGCGCATAACCACACAATCTTGTTATTCATTTTGGTGCCTCCAGGTTGTCGTTATTAATAGGACACCGCGGTAGGCTGGGTTGTGGCGACAATTAGAGGAATGACATTCTCATTCGTCGTTGAGGGTTCTCATTTGTCATTCATTCGGGCGGTATCGTGAGGGCGTTGCTTGACAGAGTTGTCCGAGCTGTAAATTTAAGCTCTTACTCAGCTAACACAGACTAAAGTCTGTGCCACTAGTTATTCTCCTACCTTTGCGAAGCGGATAAAGGGAAGGATTTGTAGCGAGGACGCCTCTCTACGGGGAAGGCGAAATAAGATCTGGGTCTGCTTTGAGAAATGCGAGATATCGAATGACGAATGACCAATGATTGGATTATCGGCCAAAGAACCCGGGATCCATGAGGTACCAATTGACGAGGCCGGCGAGCAATCCAATGACAAATACAACGAGGAGTGCGATCTTCTCGCCGGTAGTGTTTGGTTTGCCGCTGCGTGAAGGAAAGATCATCAGGTAAAGACCGCCGATTGCGATCAGCGGTCCAAACGCTGCCATCTTCATGGAGTATTGTCCTTCAGTCGCTAGCTGGTGCCAACTGAGCCAGACAAGTGCCACTCCAACGATGATCAGTGCGAGTGCCAGGATACGCGATTTCATAATGGGGGGACGCGCGGTCTGAATTATCAGGGCCGCATTGTAAGGCTGGAGTCGGCGGGCACGTCAAGAAATGTTGGTGGCGCAAACTTTAGTTGCGGAAGATTTATTTCTCACCCGTCATTTCATGTTCTCGTTTCTCATTTCCCCCCTGCCGCCGGCAGAGGGTTAGGGAGAGGGCCTGACACAACAGACCCCGTCCCTTATTCTCCTCGCGGCGACCAACAGAAACTCACACAAATCATTTTATCTAGCTGATGCAAACTAAAGCTTGCGCCGCAACTTCCGTCTCCTATCTCCTGTCCTCTGGCTTCTTCTCAGAACTTGTCACTCTTGTTATCCGGATC
>DATENN010000347.1:0-3060 GCA_035275045.1 Pyrinomonadaceae bacterium | reverse complement strand
AGAATAAATCATCCAATTCTGTTCGCGCTCGGCTATGACCATTTCCCGCTCGCGCATGTAGGCGAGATGTTTGGAGATTTTTACCTGGGGCTCGCCAAGAATTTCCTGGAAGTGGCAGACGCACAGAGGCGTTTGCGTGAGTAGATGCAAAATCCGCAATCGTGTCGGATCGCAAAAGCACTGATAAATCTCGACCAGGTCCATACGAGATTAACAACAACTCGCGCTGACCGTCCCCGCTTCCGCCTTGCTCTTACAACCATGGCCGTCGATTCCGCATTTCTCTTTCGCGAGACAATCAGTGTGCTTTTCGCCAAGCTGTAGTTCGAGGTGCTCGCCGGCGACAGCGACACCCGCGATCGGATATTGCGCGACGACGCAGCAATCGTATTCGACTTCTACTTCAAGGTCGTCCGGCGGAAGCACGCGGTCGCCGAGATCGAGAATCTTCGCGAACGTGGCAGCATCGAGCCGGTGGTCTATATCGTCCGCCACGTAAGTCTGAAGCAGGCACGTGTCGATCGTCTCATGCAACGTCCCACCGCAATCGATGAAGCGCTTCGCCACATGACCGACTTCGGTTATGTGAAAATGGGCAGGTATGTAATCGCCATCCGGTAGGATCAAACGCGGAAAAGCCGTCGGATGTGCGCGGAGGGTGGATTTCAATTCATTAAGCTTCATGCGCGAATAAGAGTATTCCTTTTCGGGAATATAGTCAACGGCAGCCAGCAATTGCTAAACTCGAATGAGTGGGGCGTGCGCGGGCCACGCGCTGGCGATAGCGGAACGATAATCGCCGCCCACGTGCAACTCTATTTGTCCGTGAGCCTTGATGTCGGTGCGTTTAACCAGATTGCGCTGAACAAACCATTGGCCACCTTCTCAGTAGCGCAAAAATGCCCAAGAATACGTATCAGCATCTTGCCTATTTTCTCCACAGGCTCCGTCGGTTGAGAAACTACGTGGAATTCTCAGAGGCGAACTGGGAAGAAAAGTTGGCAAGCTATAATAGATCTCTTGCGAACGACGATCTGAATCTGAAGAGCTTCGGTGGCCGACGGGATCATTGGGCCGATCTCGCGAATGAATTTCCTCAGTACCACAGGAAGGCTTCATTCCTTATGATCTTTGCCGTGCTGGAAGATGATCTCACGCAGCTCTGCAACGCGGTCGCTGCCGAGCAGAAGCTGACGAGCAAGATTACGGACACCGCTGGCCGAGGAATAGAGCGCGCAAAGGCTTACCTCACGAAAGTCGCGACGTTCCCATTCCCGGCGAGCACACCCGAGTGGCAGAAGATCAAAGCATTCGGTGACCTTCGAAATGTTTTGATTCATGCAGCCGCCTATCTTGAACCCGGGAACGCGCAACATGAGCGTGTGAGAAAGGCTGCGGGAGCGGCAGACTCTGGTCTGCGTCTTCACAGTCATGCTCGGTTGCAGCTCAGTTTGGAACCTGATTTCCTTCCTTTGATGCTTGCGACACTGGAAAAGTTTTACGAACGCATGCTCCCCGCGGCAAAGCAGAAGTCGGGGTGACGGATGGGGAGCGTCGCCGCTGCTATTGAAACCACGCACAGACCGTTCCGTTCGGTTCCAGCGGTGGTAGGAGCTTTCTTCGGTAGCCGCGTTCGCAGTGCACCACGACGGCGGTGTGCTTCCGAAAGTTTCGAAAAACGTGCGGTTTGATTTTGTGTTCGTCGTGCTCGCTGTAGTTGCTTGATCGTTTTCCGGCTGAGTATCCCCATGACTTCTTGATCGTCTTTCGTTTACCAAGGAAATCGGCGCTTTCAATCGCGCCTTCTTCATCGGCGGCTTTGAAGATGAGTCGATTTCTGAGGTTCAGAGTGAACACGCGTGCTTTGTCGCGACCGAGCGGCGGGATGAAGGAACTCGAGGATTGCGCGGCGGCGACAACCGTTGCCTGCGCCTCGCGGATCACGTCGATGCAATTGTAGTCGCTCATTCCGTCTTCACTCGCGGTGACGAAACGTTGCGCCTCGTCTGCCCATAAGATGAGCAGGTTATCGCGACGGCGTTCCTCGGCGGGTTTGTCGAATCGGCGAAGGGCGTGCGTGTAGAAGAGCATCTTCAGAAAAGTGTTCACGTAGCGACGTTCGAGCTGAAACTTTTGCGGCATTGCAACGCAGATGATTTTGCCGCGATCGATATCGGCGAAGTCGAATGTGTTGCTCGCAGGACAAAAGACCTGCGCGATTTCGGGAGTGATAAACGCCTGCAGATAGTTCGCGATTGTTTCTTTGACGCCGCCGATCTGCTCCGGCGGCTGAGAAAGAAAGCGATTCGAGAAATGTTCGGAAAGCTCGCGGCGACGAGCTGTTTGATGAGTCGAGGCGAGATCAGTCATTGCTTCATCCAAATCGCCCTGATCGAGCAAGAGCGAATACGCATTCTCCAGCGTCACATCTGCGCCGATCTCGCGCAGGGTCTCCAGTGCAGCGGCGATGTGGATTTGCGCTTGGTTCTTAAAGAACCCTTTGTCACCTGCCTGCCCAAGACTGGAAGCAGTATCGACTACAGCCTTGGCGAATGTGTTGTACGGGATACTCCGATCGGACGTGAGGTTGTAAGTGTGCCGCGGACTCCAAACCGCGGGCGATACATCGTCAGGTCGCACCTGAAGGAGGATGAGATCATCCTCGCGGCCGAAATGACGTGCCATCGCTGAGAGGGTTTCCCAGTAGAGTCCCTTGTCGTCGATGCAGAGGCCGCCCCATGTCGGCTCGTTCTGAAAAACCTGGAACAGCAGCGGCGTGATGCCCGAGCGTGTTTTGCCTGAACCGGTGTCGCCAGTGATCAACCATCCGCGACAGAAATCGTTCCGCGTCCATCGAAAGCCGGCGAGTTTCACAATTGCTTGGCGGGAGTTTTTGCGGAAGTGCGCGAATATCGCTATGACAGCGCAAAGCCACAACGCTCCCGCGGCAGCGTAGCCGATGACAACGCTCATAAAATTCGCCTGAGCAGTTCGCCAATCGCGCCGCCGAGCGCAATGAGTAAAAGCTGCGTAACGAGTCGCGCGCGATTGATCCGCTGA
>DATENN010000346.1:0-21791 GCA_035275045.1 Pyrinomonadaceae bacterium | reverse complement strand
CGACCGCTTGCTCTTCAGATAAAAATTCTTCAGAAATAATTTGGTGTTGTTGCTGAAGTAATAGAGCGTCGTTAGTAATGCTGTTTCCTGATAATTGTTATTGTTCCGCTGAGACCAGCGTGCTTTCGGCAGTGGCGGATTTTGCTTGTACCAGGTGCGTTGGTACTCACCCGGCGAAAGCGTGCGCTCAACGGTGTCGGCGCCGGCGTTGCCAAATGTTTCATACAAGCGGCTGATGCCGTTGTGAGTGGCCGCGATGAACATCAAATAGCCGGGCGACCAGGTGTCAAAGTCGCCGTGCGCGAACACTCCCGGCATGCCGAACTTGGTCATCTCTGAAACATTGTTCCATCCAATCATCTGCCATTCATCGGTCAGAATTGGATCTACCCACGCGTTATATGGACCATCGCCGATCGTGTTGTCGTAAAGATAGGGAACTGATTCGTGCAGGTCGTGCAGCACTTGCGCTTTCCAACCAGTAAAAGTGTTGAGCACATTGCGAGTGAGATTAAGCGACAATCCGATTGCATCACGATTGTTGTCATGGGCGACGTAATGGCCCCAGTAAACCAGGCTGGGCCAATTTTGATTGGGATGCGCCAGGTGCCAATTGTAGACGTCGACCATGCGGTCGCGACCGTCCACTTCGACGACCGGCGTTAGCAAAGTCACGACGTGGTCTCTAATCGATTTGATGTAAGGACTATCGTCGACAGCCAGGCGGTACGCGAGCTCCATTAACGCGGTCGGCGATCCTGTTTCGGTCGAGTGAATAGAGCCGGTTATGTAGTAAACCGGAAAAGTTTCGCTGACAATTTTGTCCGCTTCATCATCGTTTAGGTTGATGGTGCGCGGATCGGCGAGTTTAGAGAGGCGCGCGCGATTCTCGTCAAGCTTGGCTAGCAAATCCTCCGAAGCAACTGCTACCGCGATCATCTCGCGGCCTTCCTCGCTGGTGCCAATCGAATAGACTTTTACGCGCGGCGTTGATTTCTCAAGCAGCCGCATATAACGGTGCACCTCTTCAACGTACGGCAGTTTTCCGGGCGCTCCAGCGACGTCCCCCAAAACAGATTTCGGCGTCGGCACCTTTGATGAAGCCGGCAAATAATCCGTTAGCGGCGAGTTAAAGAACGGCTCGGTAGTGTATTCGCGAATTTTCCGCGTGTATTCTTCGTCGATGGGTTGGTTAGGATCGCGCGCGGGTTTTACCTGGGCAGGAACCGCCAGAACCGCTGAAAACAGCGCGACGCACAGTGACAGCCAGCGAAGACTTGAATGAATCATAATCGTTCCCAAAAGCGTTCTGAGATGTTTTTAGATCGAAGAGGCAGTTGCTTTTAAGCTAAACAGTCCGCCAAGTCAAACTTTGCTTTTTGATCTACAATGAATACGTTACCAGGAGACGGAAAGTTATGACGGCCCGAATATTTCAATTGAACACCTCGCCGGGAGGCGTGCCAAAGTTACCGGTGCTCGAGGCCGAAGTTAAAACGCTCGGCCTCGTTGGCGACGATCACCGCTTTCCGAATATTCACGGCGGTCCCGATCGCGCGGTTTGTCTCTTCTCGCTGGATCGTATTCTCGAACTTCAAGCCGAAGGGCATCCGATTTTTCCCGGCGCCGTTGGTGAAAACGTGACCGTGGCGGGTTTGGATTGGCCACAAGTTATTCCCGGGACTCGCCTGTTGCTCGGCGATGCCGTCATTGAAATAACGAAGTACACGAATCCCTGCAACACTATTGGCGAGTACTTTACGGGCGAAGCATTTGATCGTATCTCGCAAACGAAACACCCCGGTTGGTCGAGAGTTTACGCGAGGGTACTGAAGCCGGGTGTGTTAAGAGTGGGCGCGCCGGTTGTTTTTGAATCTTCTTCAACTGCACAAAGTCGGAACCGGGAGCGATAGCGACCGGCGCGCAATATTGGCTGTCGAGTGCTACCCCCGTGGGATTTTTACTAAAGAATTCTTTACCACATAGGCGCAGAGTCCACAGAGGTTGCAGGGAGGAATTCAAAACTGGGCGCTACCGTAAATCCCCGCCGCTTTGTAAACCAGTCCCCACGAAATACAATCGGTAATCGATCGCCAAACACTCCGGCTGTCCAGTGACAAGCCAAGCTTACGAACATCGTCATGTCTGATGGGGAACGCACATTAAGTAACTCGCCTGCTCAGTCTCCCGAAGATCCTACGCTCGTTCAAATAGAGAAACCCAGCAGAGTCGCGGGCGGCATACCATCGATTCTGGTGACCGCGAAAACTGCCTGGAATGAGATGGGCGTCGCGCGCGGCATGCGCACGCTGCTGCGACTTAATCAGAAGGATGGGTTTGACTGTCCCGGCTGCGCTTGGCCGGAACCGGATGATGAACGATCGCACGCTGAGTTCTGCGAAAACGGCGCTAAGCATGTCGCTGATGAAGCGACCAGGAAACGAATCACGCCCGAATTTTTTGCGCGTTGGAGTGTCGCTGATCTTTCAGAGCAAAGCGATCAATGGCTGGGAGAACAAGGCCGTCTTACCAGTCCGATGCTCCGCCGCGCCGGCGCCACTCATTATGAACCGATAAGTTGGGACGATGCTTTCAATTTGCTGGCGAGCCAGCTAAACGCTTTGAATGATCCGAGCGAAGCGGTTTTTTATACCTCCGGACGGACCAGCAATGAAGCTGCGTTTCTTTACCAGCTTTTTGTGCGGCAGTTCGGCACAAACAATCTGCCCGACTGCTCCAACATGTGTCACGAATCAAGTGGATCCGCGCTGGGCGAAACAATCGGTGTCGGCAAAGGGACGGTAAGTCTCGAAGACTTTAATCTGGCGACGGCGATTTTTGTTATCGGTCAGAATCCCGGCACCAATCACCCGCGTATGCTGTCGGCGCTGCAGAAAGCTAAACAAAACGGTTGCCGTCTGGTCCATATCAACCCATTGCCGGAAGTTGGCCTGGCTCACTTCAAACATCCTCAAGACGTGTTGCACTGGTTTGGGGGCGGCACGATGCTGGCCGATCTGTTTCTACAGGTTCGGATCAACGGCGACGTGGCGTTGTTGAAAGCCATTATGAAGGACGTGTTGGCCGCGGAAGAACAAAGGCCTGGCGCTGTCCTGGACCACGAGTTCATTTCGAATTACACCGATGGCTTCGCAGAATTTGCTGAGTCTCTCAAATCCACCGATCTCGCCGAGTTGTTAGAGCAAAGCGGAATCTCAAGAGAAGAGATTCAGGAAGCCGCGCGCATTTTTATCGAATCTGAGCGAACGATTTTTTGCTGGGCCATGGGTTTGACACAACATAAGAACGCCGTTGCCAATATTCAGGAGATCGTGAATCTGATGTTACTGCGCGGGCAGCTGGGAAAGCCTGGCGCTGGTCTCTGTCCGGTTCGCGGGCACAGCAACGTTCAGGGCGATCGAACGGTGGGAATTTGGGAACGGCCAACGGATGCTTTTCTCGACAAACTCGGCGTTGAATTCAATTTTGAAGCACCGCGATCGCACGGTCATGACACAGTGCGAGCGATTCAGGCGATGCACGCCGGTCAGGCCAAAGTCTTCTTCGCTCTCGGCGGAAATTTTCTGTCTGCCACACCTGATACCGAATTCACAGCGGCTGCCTTGCGCCGTTGCCGACTTACTGCGCACGTCTCGACGAAACTCAACCGGGCGCACCTAATCACCGGCGAACAAGCGTTGATTCTGCCTTGTCTCGGCCGCACCGAAGTCGACGTGCAGGCAAGCGGTCCGCAGTTCGTCACCACCGAGAATTCCATGGCTGTGGTGCAAGCGTCGCGCGGATTTCTGCGACCGGCTTCTGACGATCTGCTAAGTGAGCCCGCGATCGTTGGGCGATTAGCGACCGCAACGCTTGGCAATCGCTCAAACGTAGATTGGCAGCACTTAGTTGCTGACTATGACCGTATCCGCGACCACATTGAACATGTCGTGCCGGGCTTTGACGACTATAACAACCGCGTGCGTCATCCCGGCGGATTTCATTTGCCGAGTCCGGTCAACCAGCGCACCTTTAACACGGCCACGGGTCGCGCGCGCTTCACTGTCCACGACTTGCCGCGTCATGACTTGCAGCCCGGTCAATTATTGATGATGACAATTCGCAGTCACGACCAATTCAATACTTCTATCTACAGCGGAAATGATCGTTATCGCGGAATCTCGGGTGGCCGGCGAGTTGTTTTCCTTAACCAAGACGACATGGCGGCGATGCAATTGACGCAGGGACAGATCGTCGATCTTGTAAGTCACTTCGAAGGTGAAGAGCGCACTGCGCAAAACTTCGCCGTTGTGCCGTACAGCATTCCGCGACGCTGCGCGGCCACTTATTTCCCCGAGGCAAATGTGTTAGTGCCGGTGCGTTATGTTGCTGAGAAAAGCAATACACCGGTTTCAAAGTCAGTGGTGATCAGCATCCGGCCGCACAATTCGCAAAATGACAGTTCAGACAACGGAAACAAACGCGAACACTAAACCGCAGCTATACGAGCAAGTGGCGGCGCAACTAAGAAGCCTGCTCGAAGGCGAGCACGACTTGATTGCGAATGCTGCCAACTGCGCCGCATTAGTCTATCAATCGTTGGAGGATATAAACTGGGCGGGTTTCTACCTGTACAAAGAGAGGCAATTGGTGCTTGGCCCATTTCAGGGCAAGCCGGCATGCATTCGGATCAATATCGGAGACGGCGTCTGCGGAACCGCAGCTCAACTAAGACAGACGATTGTGGTGGATAACGTGCACGAGTTTCCCGGGCACATCGCGTGTGACAGCGCTTCAAACTCCGAAATCGTTGTTCCGCTGATTCAGAACGAAAGTTTAATCGGCGTGCTCGACATCGACAGTCCGTCCTTATCGCGGTTCGACGAAGATGACGCCCGCGGACTGAATCAACTGGGCCAAATTTTTGTTGCGTCGCTGTTGGAAAGAGCTCAGATCGATTCAGCGGAATAGAGAACTGAGCTAATCAATAATGATCAAGATTCGCAAAGCTAAGGATCGCGGCCACTTTGATTTTGGCTGGCTCGATACGTATCACACCTTTTCGTTTGGCGATTATTATGATCCGTCGCACATGGCATTTCGTTCGTTGCGAGTCATCAACGAAGACGTCGTTCAACCCGGGCGTGGCTTTCCCACGCATGGTCATCGCGACATGGAAATTGTGACCTACATTTTGAAAGGCGAGCTGCAACATCGCGACAGCATGGGGAGTGGTTCGATCATCCGCCGCGGGGACGCGCAACGCATGAGCGCGGGTACGGGCGTCAGGCACAGCGAAGCGAATCCGTCGAGCGAGCAGGCCGTGCATCTTTTGCAGATTTGGATCTTGCCTGATCAAATTGGCCGGCAACCCGAATATGAGGAGAAACAGTTTTCTGACGAAGAAAAGCGAAATAAGTTGCGACTGATCGTATCGCCGGGCGGAGACGACGGATCGGTCCGCATTCATCAGGACGCAAAAATCTATGCCGGCATTCTGGGTGCCGGCGCCACGCTCGTTCATCAATTAACGGAAGGCCGTCATGCCTGGCTGCAAGTCGCGGACGGCGCCGTCGAATTGAATGGTAATAGTCTGAATCAAGGAGATGGCGCTGCGGTCAGTGACGAGCGAGAATTGAAAATAGCTGCGACCGGACCAGCAGAGATTTTGTTGTTTGATCTCGCTTAAAGATTACGAGTCGGAATTTGCTTATGACTTAGCCCCCATGGATTGGTTCACATGAAGGAAGGTAGTTATGGAAACAACTCGAGTAACGGTTGATGAAATAAAGGAACGGATGGAGCGCGGCGAACAGTTTACGTTTGTCGATACGCGCAACCCGACAGCGTGGGGTGAAGCCGATACAAAATTGCCCGGCGCGGTGCGCGTCCCGGCCGACGAGGTTGATAAGCATCTGAACGAAATCCCTCATGACCGGACTGTGATTACCTACTGTACTTGACCGCATGAAGCATCCAGCTCCCGTGTGGCGCAGGAACTCGTTTCTCACAACTTCAAAAACGTTCACTCTTTATACGGCGGCTTTGACGCCTGGAAACAAGCCGGTTTGCCGGTCGAACCGAAGTAAAATGGCAACTGAAAAAGCCAAAGAAATTCTCGACGCCTGGCAAACGTCTTCACATTATTGGAGCAAGCACCAGTCGCTGATCGAGCAAATGTATGCGCCGCTGACGCGCGCCTTGATCGAAACGGCCGGCATTGAGGAAGGCCAATCCGTACTCGATATCGGCGGCGGCGCCGGCGAACCGTCGCTGACTATTGCGAAGAAGGTTGGACCGTCGGGCCGGGTCGCATTTACAGACCCGGTTGCGGGAATGGTTGAATCGACAAAAGCCGAAGCGCACAGGCGCGACCTGTCCAACATCGACTTTCATCAAACCTCGGCGGAGCGCCTTCCGTTCGCTGACAACACTTTTGATGCTGCGGTCAGCCGCTTGTCAGCAATGTTTTTCACCGACATTGACGTCGCCCTGCGCGAAGTGTTGCGAGTCGTGAAACCCGGCGGTTCGCTGGCGTTCCTGGTTTGGGCGAGCCGTGAGTTCAATCCTTTCTTCAGTGTAATTACCGAGGTGCTAAACCAGTTTGTGCCCGCCGATGAAGAAGATGAAAACGCGCCGGGCGCTTTTCGATTTGCCACGCCCGGAAAGTTGGCAGCGGTATTGAAATCGGCAGGCGCGGCGGACGTTCACGAACGGGAAATTAATTTCGATACGGAAGCAGCGCTCGATGTTTCGCAATTTTGGCAACTGCGAACGGAAATGTCGGATACGTTTCGCACGAAGCTGGCAAAGTTAACGCCGGAGGAAGTGGCGAAGGTGCGCGAGGCGACCATGAACGCAGCCCTGCCATACTTTAAGGATGGCCGGATGAGTTTTCCTTCTCGGGTTCTGATAGTTTCAGGTAACCGCGTTTAAACACGGCGTCTTTGTCGTTCAAGCGATCCATAATCGTGTTGACAGCTTCGAACGCCGGTAGCGTTGGATCGATACTCTCCAATTCGTCAGCGACGAGATGGATCCATGCTTTCGTCAATTCGTCGCTGTAAATATTGCGATCGATTTCGTGATATTCAATAAATCGCAAGAGACCGGCGCGCATCTTTGTGAATGCTTGCTCGCGCGTTGACGTCCGCAGGTAATAAACGGCGACCACCAAATGCTTGTAGTGTTGGAAGTCATCCTTGCCTGTTGAGCAGGTCTCTAATCCCCGTACCACGTCTTCGATTTCAGCGTCAGTTTTGTAACCGGTTTTCATAATCTAGTGCGGCAATAGCACAGGCTTCAGTAGTGCGTAAACTTTAGTAGTAGCACAGACTTTAGTCTGTGTGTTCTTAGCTGACACACATGCACAGACTAAAGTCGGTGCTACTCGGGACCACAGACTAAAGTCTGTGCCACTTGCAGGCTAAAAACTAAGGGGTGGATCGAAACTCGATCCACCCCCTTCGTTGCTTAAAATGTAAACTCGCTATTTTGCCGCGACCGCATTTACCCGAGCGGTCAAGCGCGATTTGTAACGCGCCGCTGCATTCTTGTGAAGCACGCCTTTTTGCACCGCTTTATCAATCGTAGAAATTGTTTCAGGCAACATCTCGCTGGCCTGTTTTGAATCGCCGCTACCTAACGCGCTGCGCAGGCTCTTCAAAGAGGTTCGGACGCGGCTGCGATTACCGCGATTGATCTTGCGGCGCCGCTCGTTCTGCCGCATTCGTTTTTCTGCTGACTTGTGATTAGGCATTAACCTCTCCAGTGACTCTCTAAGTAATGCTTTTGCTTGCGAATTTCAATCAGTCTACGCGATAAGCCGCAACGCAAGTGACGGAGTATAGGGATCGGAAAATCGAGTGTCAAGGAAGCGTGGCCCTGATTTGACACCATTACGAGGCTGTAGTAGCGTCGCAGTCATCGCGATTATGACAGCAATTCCTTTTGCCGCTCACACCCCTGACACAATAATTTCAGTGCGTCCTCCAGAAGGAGATCCTTGCCGGTTTTGAAGCAGATCGAACTTCCACCCCGGGGACTGGAAACGCTCTTCGGAGTTCACGACCAGAACATCAAGTATCTCGAATCGCTGCTTGATGTGCGCATCGATGCGCGCGGCCAGGATGTTTCGATTGATGGCGATCCTCAGGACGTGGCTACCGCCGAAAAAATCCTCGAGGACTTTTCCGAACTGTTTCGCGAAGGGCGTTCGTTCACCGATAAAGAGCTGCGCGAAGCGTTTGCTCAAATCGCCGAAGACCGCGCGTTTAGCCTGCGCGATTATTTCACGAAAGCGCGATTCAATCCTGCGGGAAAGAAGCAAGTCGCGCCAAAGTCAGCTACGCAGCGCAAATACATTCAGGCGATCCAGGAACAGGATGTTGTTTTCGGCATCGGTGTGGCCGGCACCGGCAAGACTTACCTGGCAGTCGCGCTCGCGGTGCAGGCATTGATGCAAAAGCAAGTTAATCGGATTGTGCTCGCTCGACCCGCAGTTGAGGCCGGCGAGAAGCTTGGATTTCTGCCCGGCGATTTACAGGAGAAAGTCGATCCATACCTGCGGCCGCTTTACGACGCGCTGTTTGATTTGATCGACTACGAACGCGTAACCAAGTTGCTGGAAAAGCAGGTGATTGAAGTGGCGCCGCTGGCATTCATGCGCGGCCGAACTTTGTCGGACGCCTTCATCATTCTGGACGAAGCACAGAACACTACCAGCGAACAGATGAAAATGTTCCTGACTCGTATTGGTTTCGGATCGAAAGCAGTAATCACCGGCGATGTTACCCAGGTGGACCTTCCTGCCGGCAAACGCAGCGGCCTGATTGAAGCCGAACGGGTGCTCGGTAACCTTGACGGCATCGAGTTTGTTTACTTCACTGAAAAAGATGTTGTGCGACACAAGCTGGTCCAGATGATCATCAAGGCTTACGACGAACATTCGCGCAAACGCGATATGTAGCTCTCCGCAAATCCCACTCGCGTGCCGCGACCCGCCCACAATGATCGAAGTCGTCAATCGACAACGTAAAAGAAAAATCGATGCGCAGCAGTGGAAAGCATTCGGTGCTAGCGCGCTGAATGTGTTGCCGGTTAAGAACGGGAACGCGACGGTTGTTTTCGTTTCGGATCGCGCGATGGCCCTCTTGAATCGCCGCTGGCGCGGAAAACGGGGAACTACCGATGTGCTTTCATTTCCCAGCGACGAGCAGCCGTTCGAGCGCTCACCGAGTGTGTACCTTGGCGACGTGGTGATCTCAATTGAGCAGGCTGCGCGCCAGGCGAAGCAGAATCGCATGTCGCTTAACAACGAGATAGAGCAATTGATCTTGCATGGCTTAATTCATTTGTGCGGTCACGACCATGCGACTGATGATGGAGAAATGAATCGTTTGGAACTTAAGTTAAGGAAAAAACTCGGCATCTGAGGAACAAATCTTTATCTGCATCGGATGTTGCTTAACTATTTACGATTTACCCTTTACTATTAACCAGTTCATGCAGATTGAGATCATATTAGCGTTGCTGCTGCTCGTCTTACTATGCACGCTGGCAACGGTCGACATGGCTTTTGGCCAGTTAAGCGACGTTGGTTTGCGCCGTTTGATCGGCGAAGCAGAAGAGCGCGCCAACGATCGTTCCGCCGCATTTCTTAAGCAGGTGTTGGAGAACCGCCCGCGCTTTTCTTTCGCCATTGCAGCGACAATCCAGATTCTGCTTGTTTTAGTCGCAGTGCTGGTCACTTCGATTTCCCTTAGCCTATCTCAGGATCCGCGCTTCGTGTTGATTGGCCTGGTAAGCGGGCTGATTCTGGCAGGCATCTTTCGACAACTGATTCCATTATTCATTTCAACGCGAGATCCGGAAGGCACTCTTTTGTTTTTGCTTCCGGTTATTCGCCCGCTGCTGCCATTGATGGCCTTTGCGGCCGATCCTTTTCACAAATTGTTTGATAGGTCGCGGAGCAAGGAGCAGCAGTTTGATGACGAGGCCGAAGAAGATGATGACGACGGCGGCGACGATATCCAGGCATTGATCGACGTGGGCGAAGCTGAAGGTATTTTGGAAGAAGAAGAAGGCGAGCTGATTCATTCGATCATTGAATTTGGCGACACACGCGTGAGCGAAGTGATGACGCCGCGACCCGACATCGTGGCAGTGCCAATCGACGCGACGGTGCGCGAAGCACGCGACGTTATGCTGGAGTCCAAATACTCGCGCTTGCCCGTCTATCGAGATCAAATTGATAACGTTGAAGGCATTATTTATGTGCGAGATCTCCTACAGCGTTGGGCCGAGGGCAACGAAAACGGCAATATTGCATCGCTGAAACGCGATGTTTATTTTGTCCCGGAAACAAAACCGGTTGCAGAGCTGCTCGAAGAGATGCAGAAAGCCCACGTACAGCTTTCAATGGTGATTGATGAATACGGCGGCGTTTGCGGGCTGGTTACGGTTGAGGACATTCTCGAAGAAATCGTCGGCGAGATCGAAGACGAAGACATCGGACATGAAGAGCTGGAAGACATCGTCGAACAGGCGGATGGTTGTTACGAGGTGCTCGGCTCAACGCAGATTGGAAAGATCGAGCGCTTGTTCGACATGGAAATTGAGGCGGATGACTTTACAACCATTGCCGGGTTGGTGATTAGTCACTCCGGGAAAGTTCCGCAAACGGGAGAGCAGGTCAGCTTTCGCGGACTTGACTGCGAAGTGCTTGAAGCCGATGAACGCCGCATCGGACGGTTGCGTGTAAAACGTTCACAGCCTGAAGCAAATGGTCAGCTGAGCCAGGCGAATTAGGAAAGGCTCAACAGCGGCTGGGAATGGACCACGATTAAGAGGAACATGGCGAAAAAGAAAAGTAAATTTCTGGGCGGCAAAAGAATCGATCCGGCGCCCATCACCAAACGCACTAGTGTCAGTCAGTTGGTCGATGAATCGTTTCTGGCGTACAACGCCGCGCGCTTACGCGAGGCCTGCCAGTTATTCACTCAGAAAATGCTTGAACCGAATGTGACGATCGGCCTTTCGCTCACCGGGGCGTTGACGCCCGCCGGCTTGGGTACTTCGGCCCTTATTCCGCTAATCAAAGCCGGTTTTATTGATTGGATAATTTCGACAGGCGCCAACCTCTACCACGACACGCACTTTGGAATTGGCCTGGCCATGCATCAAGGAAATGCGCAAACATCCGACATCGTGTTGCGTGACGAGGAAGTCGTGCGCATCTATGACATCTTTTTTGATTACTCAGTATTGCTGGATACAGATGCATTTTTCCGGCAGATGATCACCGCCAAAGAATTTCAAAAGCCAATGTCAACTGCCGAATTCCACTATCTGGCTGGCCGTTACGTGCGCGAGCGTGAACGGAAACTCGGCCTGAAAGATAAGTCGCTGCTCGGCGCCGCTTACGAATACGCCGTGCCGATTTACACATCGTCGCCGGGGGATTCTTCGATTGGTATGAATGTGGCGGCCAAAGCTTTGCAGGGGAATAACCTGGCCTTCGATCCGTCGCTCGATGTAAATGAAACGGCGGCAATCGTGCTCGCTGCCAAACGGAACCTGAACGGTGGCAAGCGAAAAGAACCCGGCCGCTCGGCCGTTTTCATTTTGGGTGGCGGCTCGCCGAAAAACTTTCTGCTGCAAACTGAGCCACAGATTCAGGAAGTGCTCGGCATCGACGAGCGCGGTCACGACTATTTTCTCCAGGTTACTGACGCGCGTCCCGATACCGGCGGGCTTTCGGGGGCGACTCCCGGCGAAGCAGTGTCGTGGGGAAAAGTGGACCCCGATCGCTTACCTGATGCAGTTGTGTGTTATGTCGATTCAACGGTAGCGCTTCCAATCATTACCGCTTATGCTTTGGCGACCCATGATGTTCGGGAGCCGAAGCGGCTATATGATCGACGCGCTGAGTTTATGGAATTGCTGGTTTCGGAATATCAGAAATCGAAACGACGTTAATTGAACGCAGCTAATTTGCGAGCAGGGGTAACATCCAACGATGGCTCTTTTACCGGTAATAAATCAGAAGCCGAAATACTACGATTGCGATAAGTGCGTGGCTTACTGTTGCTCGATTTATGATCGAGTGCAGGTGAATGGCCGCGACTTGCGACGCCTGGGAGCGCATTTCGGTGTAACTCCTGAGGTCGCCTCGGCGCGCTTTACAAAGACGTGGGGCAAGGAACGAATCCTACGGCGCCGGGCTGACAAGATGTTTGGACAAGCCTGCATGTTCCTCGATCAAACGACGCGAAAGTGCACCATCTATCATGCGCGGCCGGGGACCTGTCGCGAGTTTCCGACGACCGCGCGATGCGCGTATTACGATTTGATAAAGTTCGAGCGCAACCAGCAGGACGACCCGGACGTTATTCCGCTCGTCAAAATTACTTTCAAGAACGGTAACGGTAAATAGACTTGGAACGTTTTCTCGCGGGACTGGCCGGAAAGACCATCGATGTATTCTGCGGTGGCGCATCAAGTTTGCGTGGTGAAGTTCAGAAGGTTGAAGACGGGGTGCTGTATTTGAAGGACGATGATTCGCGCATGTGTTTCATAGCGATCGAGAAGATTATGGTGGTTTGGGAGAAGCGAGACGACGAACATAGCGCGGGTTTTGTTTCCTTCACTTCGAAGAAGTAATTCTGCACCTAGCTGAAAAAACAAAAACGCCGGCACCATCAGGTGGCCGGCGCTTTCTTTTGGTAAATCGGTATAGGTCAGTCGGTCGCGACGCTCGTCGTCATTGGCACCTGGCGGAAGCCGTCGATGCGCGAAAGCCAGTAGTCGTTGAACGGCGAGTAGACGACGCCATGATGGCGGGAAGCGTGATAAAAACCGTGCTCATCGGCGACGATGCCAATGTGCGAGAGATTGCTGAAGAAGACCAGAGTGCCGAATTTGTATTGCTCGCCGGGCGCCGGCGCTGCAAAACGCGCCCATAGTGTGCGAGCACTGCCACGCTCAAAGTCGATACCCGCCGACTTGAATGCGCTCCAAACAAAACCGGAACAATCGAATGCCGATGGTCCAGTCGCTCCCCAGACATATTGCGCACCCAGCCGTTGATCAATTGCCGCCGTCATGAGCTGCTTAAAGCGGTTCAGCGGATCGGAGGTTAAACCCGAAGCCTTGATATCTTCCGCAGACGCCAACGAAACGATAACAGGTTCGTCATCGGAGATTGGCAGGGTTGCAATTGCGTTGGCCCTCGCCAGTTGCAGGCCGAGGTCAGCCTTTTGCGCTGTGGCTGTTTGGGCGATCATGCCGAGGGTAAAACACGCGGCTAGCGCATAGGGGAACAGTCTTTTAGAAACCAAAGGGGAACTCGCTCCTTAAAATTATTTGCCGCAACTACTCTGGTGAGGAGCTACTCGGGAGGGCCAACGCATACTAACCGCCTGAAAAGAGCGGAACAAGGAGCAATGTGACTGTTTCGTGACGAATCACACACTCGCGAAAAATTGCGACCCAAAAGAAGTCACGCAATGATTTTCCGTTGGCTTGTTTGAAGAGGAGAACTAGCTAAATGTTTTGTGACCAAACACAATCCGGTCAATGTGAACCGTTTTTGTGAGCAGAAGTTAGGCGATGCGTCGGCGCAGATTGATAGCAAACAACAGTGTAAACAGCAGAGTCATGGGACGCGTCTTCATTTGCGTCTCGCTGCCACAGGCCAGCTCGACGTTTGCTTTTAAAAGATATTTGGTAACAGGAAGAGATGAGGAATGAGCTTCTAATTCCGAATCAAGACCGCCAATCGGACAATCAAACGACCACGGGATTAGTCGCTGCCTGGTAATTCATTCCGACCGTCATGATCTTCTGCAGCAACTGATCGTATGGGATGCCTGAATGCGCCGCTGAATCTGCGAAGTCTTCGTTTTCAGCAATCTGGGGATTCGGATTGGCCTCGAGCAGGTAGAACTGGCCTTCATCGGTGAGACGGTAATCCAGGCGCGCGTATCCACTCAGAAACATGTAACGATAGATGCGTTTCGACAAACGTCCCAGTAACTTGTGTTGTTCGGGTGTGAGTTCAGCTGCTCGCGTGGCGACGCCGACACGTTCCTGGTATGCCGGGTCCCACTTCACTTTTAGCGTCGCTATGTTTTCCGCGCCTTCAGGCAATTTCTCCATCACCAACTCCCACGGCGCGTAGGTCTGAATATTTGTGTTGCCGATTACGCCGACGTAAATCTCTCGACCTTTGATGTACTGCTCTGCGATCGCGGCCGTTTTGTTTTGCCGGTGAATGAACTCGACGCGCTGGCTCAACTTTTCATCGTCGTGAACAATCGAAGCCTGAGCGATACCAACCGAACCTTCTTCACTGATGGACTTGACCAGTAGAGGAAATTTTAAACGTTTCGGCCGCCGCACTTTGCGGTTCATGGGAAATACCGCAAAGTTCGGAACCGCAATGCGGTGATAAGACAAGATCATCTTGGTGAGGGCTTTGTCGTGCGCTAGTGTAAGACCGCGAGGGTTACAGCCCGTGTACGCCTGCTTCATCAATTCCAGATAGCTGACTACGTGCTGATCGTAAAGCGGGTAACCGTGAAACTCTTCCAGCAGGTTGAACGCAATATGTGGCTTATGTTCCATCAGCGCGTCACCGATAACGTTTAGCTGATTGTAAAGACCAACCGGGTAGACCTCGTGGCCCATTTTCTTCAGGGTTGAGATTACGTCGTACTCCGTTTTAATTTCGATTTTTTCTTTGTCGCTTAGACCATCAAGCGAATCGGGTGGAACCAGATCCTGATGCACCAGGACAATGATGCGCAGTTTCTTCTTCGGTTCGAATACCGCGCGCTTTTTCTTTTTTGACTCAGCACTCATACGGCGATGCGATGATAACCCGAATGCAGGACGTTCATGACCTGAACCGTTAAGACGATCATTAAGCGGCGTCGCGCCTCTCGCGGCCTAATCGCCACGCGCAACTTCAAATCTTTACAACGGTCGATCATGTTTTCGAGCACGTGATCGATTGTGTATTGGTGCACGCCGGTGCCGTCCGCGACGATTTGGCGGAGTTCGCGACGGACACTGCGAATGAACGCGGCCGCACTCGGTTTGGTTCTGTGACGGGGATCGTCGGAAAAAATTCGACGCAGCTCGCGATCGTAAACAGTCGGCAAATCAAAGTCGTATCGCTCGCGCTTGCGACGGTAGTGCTCGCGAAGTGTGATTCGAATTTCTGACAACGCTTCTACTTTTGTGCGGGCGCGGTTTCGCGGCTTAGTGCCGGCCAGCTCATTCATTAGCTCATCGATGTATTCCAGTTTTTGTAATGCGGGCCAACCCTTGTAGCGTCGCCGCCAGCGCGAACGCGGCGTTAACCAAACGGCGAATGTCTCGGCAAAATCTTCCGCCGGATGCGCCTGCGCGTACCATGCCGGCAGGTGCAAAACATAATTACGGCTGCGTGGTTTCGGTTTATAGAAGTCGGGATACCGTTGTGCGAATGAGCCAAACAACTCACGCCAGCGCGCTTTGAAATGTAACCGGAACGCAGTGTCGAGCGCGTGCCCGGCTTCATGTCGCAGGATGCGAAGGCATTCGGTATCGGTACCGCCTTCAACCTCCAGCATTTGTTTGCGTTCGAGCTTCATTAAACGCGGATGGGCCAGGTAAAACGGAATCGCGATACCGGGAACGCCATCCGGCGAAAACCACTCCTCCGATAACCACACGTGCGGCTTGAAACGTATGCCGCGCTCGTTGAGCTCGCTGTAGAGTCGTTTGATGTGAGGTTCCAGAAATGAGCCTTTTATCTTCAGCGCCAGGTCGCAAATGCGCAGGTTCAGCAAGTGCTCATCACTGAGTCGGTACCAGGGGAAACGATAGCTCACGCGCGTTTCTCCCCGTAAAATCGGGCTTTTTTGAGATTACAAGCGGATGGATTCAGAGACGACAACGAGGCGTTTGGCACCGTTCGAATGTGCGCTGGGCCAGCGCGGCGCAAGTTCAGAATCAGGGAACGAGAGTCATTGTCCGACAATCTTCAATTTGTCGCAAACAGCTAACGTAACTCCACCTGAGTTTGCGATTGGAACGGATCAATTGCCGGGCATGACGCCGGTCTTCAGGTACGACGATGGACAATACTTTTCGACCGGGCATTGATCGCAGAGTGGATTACGCGCTTTGCAAATCGCACGACCGTGTGCAATCAACAAGTGCGAGAAGATAACCCAATCTTTTTTGGGAACGATCTGAACCAAATCCTGCTCGATCTTCTCGGCGGTTTTCTCTTCACTCAAAGCCAGGCGGTGCGACAGGCGTGTAACGTGCGTATCCACGACCACGCCGGACCTGATATCGAACGCGTTTCCCAACACCACGTTTGCTGTCTTCCGCGCCACACCCGGCAACTCAAGCAACTGCTCCATAGTTTCCGGGACTCTGCCGCGGTACTGCTCAGTCAGCGCCTTTGCCGTGCCTTGAATGGATTTGGTTTTGTTGCGAAAAAAACCCGTGGTGCGAATGTCCCGTTGCAGCTCCTTCTCTGAAACCTTCAAATAGTCCTCCGGCTTGCGATATTTGCGAAACAGGTCTTGCGTCACGAGGTTGACGCGTGCGTCTGTGCACTGCGCCGAAAGAATGGTTGCAATTAACAACTCAAAAGCGTTCGAGTGATTCAACGAACACTTCGCATCGGGATACGATTTCTTAAGTTGCCGAATAATCTTTCGCGTTCGGTCTTTGAGGTCAGAAGTCATTAGACGGAGCGATGTAATCTACCTTTTGCCGTGCGCGATCTTCGCAGCTTCAGGCAAGCCGCGCAAACGCAGCATTGAGAGCATTCCCAACAAAGGCCCCGGCGCTAGAATCGCAAACGCATAACGCCAGCCGGCCACCTTTTGAAAATAGGGAACCAGCTGAATCGAAAAACTGGTCAGCAGAAAACCTAAACACGTTTGTATCGTCAACGCCGTCCCCACGTATTGGCGATCACCCAATTCCGTTATGCAGGCCGAGAACTGAGGCGAGTCCGCAATCACTGTCGCGCCCCAGATTGCGCACACCACCAACAAAATCCAGGGACTGGCGCCAAAAAGAAATCCGACAAGCAAACAGCACGCGCCGCTAATCGCCATAGCCCACGCGGTCACAATGGTGCGGCCGACGCGATCGGCGAGCAAACCGCCGCCAATGCAGCCCAGCGCGCCAAAACCAATAATCAGAAAAGACGAGAACTCAGCAGCGTTTGATGTTACGTGATTGGCGCCGAGACTGGCGCGAATCATTACCGGGATCCACGCCCACATCGCATACAGCTCCCACATGTGGCCCAGATATCCGAACGTGGCCAAGCGCACACCGCGATTGCTGAACACGATAACCGCTTGCTTCCAATTGAATCGCGCCGGAGGCAGCGCGTATGGACCGTCATCTACAAAGAGCAACACTATTAACCCGCCGGCGATCGCCAACAGAGAAATAACGAAGACATTGATGCGCCAATTATTGCTGCCGAGTCCGTTTACCAGGTAAGGCGAGGCCTTGCCGAGCGTCAATGCGCCCACCAGAACACCCAAGGCCATGCCGCGCGATCGTTGAAACCATGTGGCCATGATCTTCATACCGGGTGGATACACACCCGCGAGAAACATGCCTGTTAAGAATCTCAGCGCGATGCCCGTGCCGGGACCATGTGCGTACGCGCCGAACGCCGCATTCGCAAGCGCGCCGCCCAGCGCAGAAACTGCAAAGACAAAACGGACGCTGATTAAGTCGGGCAGGTTTAATAAGGCGCTGATGAGGGTTCCGAATACGAAACCGAGTTGGACGGATACGGTGAGCCAACTGACGGCTGAGTCAGTCAGGCCCCACTCGTTGCGCAAAGCGGGGACGACTGCGGATGCGCTAAACCACAGCGACATTCCCATAAGCTCCGCCAGCGAAAGTAGGACGAGCGCGCGCCAGCGACCGGAGTCGGTCGTTCGGTTGTATGGTCCGGATGACTTCAATGCGCCGAGGAGAATACTACAGGCACGATTGGCAAAGGCTCGTAATCTTTTATCAAGACGGCTTTATTTGCTTAACTCAAAAGAACGGAAAACCGCCGGCCTGAATTGAGCATTCAAATCGTGATATTCTGACGGCATTCAACCAATCCCCCAATCCGCTTTTGTGATGCGTTTGTGCATCTTTGATGGCGCCGGTATTCGACCTTAATGAGCGAATTTTTTGGATCACTCTCTGACAAGCTCGCGAAGGTTGCGAGCTACGACGACGAACAGCCCTTGTCGGGCGAAATGTTCAGTGTCGAGCGATTGGAGCAGTATGCCCGCAGCCTGGCGCAGACGCACAAAACTGTAAGGCGAAAAGGTCGCGCTCAATTACTGCCGCGGCTGGAAGACAATGGACGAAAACTGGTCGCTTCCTATCGCACACTCGTTGAATCCATCAGCAAAGGCCGCGGTATTTCTCCGGCCGCCGAATGGCTGATAGACAATTTCCATCTAGTTGAAGAACAGTTGCGCGAAATCCGCGAGGACCTGCCGGCGAGTTACTATCGCGAATTGCCGAAACTCGCCGATGGCGATCTAAAAGACTATCCCCGCATCTATGCAATCGCCGTTGCACTAATCACACACACCGATTGCCGACTTGATACGAATACCTTGCGGCGCTTCATCGCGGCTTATCAAACAATCAGTCCGCTTTCGATCGGCGAACTGTGGGCAGTGGCAATAACCCTACGTCTGGCGCTGGTCGAAAATTTGCGGCGCCTCGCGGTAACTATCGTGGGAGCGCGCGGTGAACGTGAACGGGCGGACAAAGTTGCCGACCGTTTGCTGGAGCTCGCGGCGCGACAGCCCGACGGTTTGATCCCGTTGATGGTCGAGCGCGTCGGAAAACGCGACAAGATCCCAAGCGCGTTTGTGGTCCAGGTCAGTCAACGACTGCGCGAACAAGATCCGGCAGTCATGCCCGTCACGCAATGGCTGGAAACCCAACTGGCGCGGCATAACACAACCATCGAACAAGTGATCCACGGCGAGCATCAGCGACAGGCTGCCACGCAGGTCACGGTCGGAAACATCATCACCAGCATGCGCCTGCTGTCTACGCTCGACTGGCGCGACTTTTTTGAAAGCGTAAGTTTGATCGACCCATTGCTCGGTCAAGACCCGGCCGGTGCTTATCTGAAGATGGACTTTGCTGCGCGTGATCGCTATCGCCATGTGATCGAGCGCATCAGCAAGCGTTCGCTAACGGACGAACTGACGGTGGCGCGAGCGGCAGTCGACATGGCCGCAAAGGCAGAGAGCACCGCCAACAGTCATAAGTCGCACGTTGGCTACTATTTGATCGACGAAGGACTGGACGCACTTGAAAAAGAGTTTTCCTATCGGCCGCCGCCGGTCGAAGCGCTGCGGCGTTATGTTCTAAGTCATGCAACCGCTGCTTATCTCGGAACGCTTGTCGCTCTGACTGCCGGACTGCTTGCAGTGCTGGTAATTGCGCTCAGGCGAGTAGGTGCTCCCTGGTGGCTGGTGCTGATTGGTGCGATCACGGCCCTGGTTCCCGCCAGCGACATCGCGCTGACCGTAATCAATTGGGATGTGACCCACCTTTTCCCGCCTCGGCTATTGGCCAAAATGGAAACGGCGTTTGGGATACCTGCGGAAGCGACCACGATGGTGGTGGTGCCCTCAATTTTCTCAAACGCGGCGCAAGTGAAAGAACTACTGGGCCGGCTGGAAGTGCATTACCTCGCGAATGCGCAGCCTCATATCTATTTCGGACTGCTCGGGGACTTTGCGGATGCAAATTCGGAAGAAATGGCAGACGACGCCGAAGTGCTTGAACTCGCGCGCAGCGGAATTGACGAATTGAACCGCCGCTACAGTGGCGCAGGCGCGCCCCGTTTTCATTTATTCCAGCGACGCCGATTGTGGAACTCGGGTGAAGATCGATGGATGGGCTGGGAACGTAAACGCGGAAAGCTTTACGAGTTCAATCGTTTGCTGCGTGGTGCGACTGATACGACCTTTGTCATACGTACAGCAGATGACAGTTTGATGTCGCAGGTTCGCTATGTGATCACGCTGGATTCGGATACTCAATTGCCGCGTGACGTCGCGCGAAAGTTAATTGGCGCCGCCATCCATCCACTTAATCGTCCCGTTATCGATAAGCAAACGAGACTGGTTACTCGGGGATATTCAATTCTTCAACCCCGCGTCAGTATCTCTCTCGAAGCGGCCTCGCGTTCGCGATTCGCGCGAATCTTCTCCGGGAATACCGGAATCGATCCCTACACGACAGCGGTGTCGGATGTTTACCAGGACCTTTTTTGTGAAGGCAATTTCACCGGCAAGGGCCTATACGACGTCGATGCGTTCGAGTTTGCGCTTCAGGATCGCGTACCCGAAAATTCCTTGTTGAGTCACGACTTATTCGAGTCGCTGTTCGCGCGCGCCGCGTTGACGACGGATATTGAGCTGCTGGACGACTACCCCGCGGCTTATGACACATATGCAAAACGCCAGCACCGTTGGACGCGCGGTGATTGGCAAATCCTTCGCTGGCTCTTTCCGGTCATTCCTGATCGCGAGCGACATAAGACTGCAAATCCACTGTCACTCATTTCGCGCTGGAAGATTTTCGACAACTTGCGTCGCAGCCTGGTCGCGCCTTCTCTGCTTGTTTGGTTAATTGCCGGCTGGATGGTTTTTCCCGGATCTCCCTGGCTTTGGAGCTTGTTTGCGCTGATCACGATCGCATTTCCGGTCTACCTGCACGTCACCTCGAGTTTACTGATTCACCCGCGCGGCGTTCCGTGGAGCAGTCACTTCTGGGTTGTGTGGGGCGACGTGCGTACCAACAGCGCGCAAGTCGCGTTGTCCGTGCTTTTGTTGCCGCATCAGGCGTACCTGATGGTCGATGCGATAGCTCGCACGATCTACCGCAAACTAGTTTCCCGCAAGAAGCTGTTGGAATGGGTCACCGCGGCGGATACTGAAAGATCGGCGCCCAACGACCTCAGCTCGATGTTTCGCTATTTGCTACCTGCGGAGCCGCTTTCATTAGGCATTATTGTTCTCGCGTCGTTCGCGCGCCCGCAATCTTACGTGTTGTTCGGCGTCGTTGGAGTGGCGTGGCTAGCGGCGCCGATCGTTGCCTGGTGGGTCAGCGTTCCACGCACACATGAACCGAAACTGATACGCGAAGCGGACGTCCGCCTGGCGCGTACCGTTGCGCGACGCACCTGGCGATTCTTTGAAGCATTCGTAGGACCCGAAGATAACTGGCTGCCGCCGGATAATTTTCAGGAAGATCCTTCGCCCGTGGTAGCGCATCGCACGTCACCTACGAACATCGGGTTGCTGTTGCTCACCACGGCGAGCGCGCACGACCTCGGTTACGTTGGCACCCTGGAATTTGTCGAACGGCAGGAGTTGACGCTTGCTACCGTGGCCAAGCTTGGAAAGTTTCATGGCCATTTATTCAATTGGTACGACACGCGGACGCTTGAGCCCTTGCAACCGCAGTACGTCTCGACCGTCGACAGCGGCAACCTCGCTGGTCATGGCGTTGCAGTCAAACAGGCGTGCATCGAGCTACCGGATGCGAAACTTTTCGACTCGCGCACGCTTGCCGGCCTCCGCGACACAATTGAGGCGCTTGCATTTGAGGCAAAACAACTTGGCGCCGTGCGACAGCGCACCGAAGTGGTCACCGTCAGTCAACTACGTGATGAAATTCAGGCGTGCCTGCAGTTGCTCGGCTCGGCCGAATTACTGGAT
>DATENN010000345.1:0-7736 GCA_035275045.1 Pyrinomonadaceae bacterium | reverse complement strand
CGCTTGGGATGGGGCCGTTGACGCGGAAGCTAAAGTCGGGAACCCAACTCCACACGTCGTAATTGCCTTTATAGGAGTTATTGGTCCAGGCGGTAATCTGGAGCGTGTCATATTGAAGACTCGGTTCGTCGGACCCGCTTGCCGTCCGGCTCGTCGTGGCAGGCGCCGAAGGCTGCGCAGCTTCTGATTCGGTGGATGCGGGCGGCGTCGTTTCTGTTGGTGTCGGTTGAGGCTTTGGCTTAGGCAGTTTTGGAATCTTAAATTGCCCGGCAGCACTCAAGCTGGTCAGCGACAAAGTCACGGCGAGCACGAAAGTCATAAGAAACGAATGTCGTCTCATCTTGCATCCTCCTGGATTACTGTTTGGAACTTACGGATAGTGTGTCCCGACGAAAGGTCTGGGCTTTTGACGCGTCAGAGAATATTCGCTTTCGTTCTTTCTTGGCAACAGGGCATATGACGGTTTCATCAACCGCCGCGTACAATAGGCAACGTGCTGGCCAATGCAGAATTTGAAACGCTTATTCGCGATCTGCCTGATGAGATTTCCGCGCGGAGATTCATTGACCAGTTACAACAAGAGCAGCCAACTGCTTATCAAAAGCTGTTGCGCGATAACGGACTATTCGCCGACTGCCTCGCTCTGGCGGCTTGGAGTCCGTTACTTGCTACCACGCTCGCCCAAAATCCTGAATATTTTAGTTGGCTAGCGCGGGAACGCGCCGACACGCGCGTGCGTACCGGTGAGCAACTGCGCGAGTCACTAGGCCGCTTTGCGCTGACTAATTCCTCTGTTGCACCCGCGGTTTTATTTGCGCGCTTTCGCCGGCGTGAGCTGTTACGCATCTATTTGCATGACGTCCGGCGCGCCCATACGCTCGTAGAAACCACCGAAGAGTTATCGAATCTCGCCGATGCGATTCTCGATTATGCGTTAAGCCTGGCCCGACAGACGCTTGATAATAAGTTTGGGGCACCGCTTTGCAAGGATGCGCAAGGACGAGTAGCAACGGCGGAATTTTGTGTCATCGCGCTTGGGAAGCTGGGCTCGCGCGAACTCAACTATTCTTCTGACATCGATCTCTTTTTTCTGTACTCAGACGAAGGGGCGACAGCGGTTTCTGGCGATCGCGATCAGCTTAGCAATCGCGAATACTTCGTTAAGCTGGCGGAAACAATAAGCAAGTTAGTGGGCCAGCCGGCGGGGGAGGCGCCCGCGTACCGCGTGGATCTGCGCCTGCGGCCACATGGTCGCGATGGCGCGCTCGCCTCGTCACTGGCTGAAGCAATGAAGTATTACGAAACCTCAGCACAGGCGTGGGAACGCCAGGCGTTAATTCGCAGTCGCAGTGCCGCCGGCTCAAGCCAGTTGTTTGCACGCTTCGCGGCGGCCGTTGCTAAACAAATATATCGTCCAAATGTTTCGGTGAAGGACGCACTGGCGAGCGTGCGTCTCGCAAAACAAAAGATCGATCGGCAGGTTGAGCGCAAGGGCGGCGGATTTAACGTAAAACTGCAACGGGGCGGAATCAGAGAAATAGAATTCATCGCCCAGGCTTTGCAACTGGCGCATGGCGGACACGACGAATGGCTACACGTTTCGCACACGCTGATTAGCCTGGGCCGCTTAGCTGATCGGGGATTGATCACTCAAACCGAACGTACGCAATTGTCGGAAGCGTACGTTTTTTTGCGAACGCTTGAACATCGTTTGCAGATGGAGCACGGCCTGCAAACGCACACCATTCCTGATCAAGTCGCGGCGCGAACCTTGATTGCCAAGCGAATGGGGTTTGCCGGTCTCAAAGATTTCGAACGTGCGCTTCAACTGCACATTACGAAGGTGCGTGAAACGTTTGCGCGAGTGTTTGCTGAGGAAGTTGACGGACAGCAGGTTAGCGGCGAACCTCCCGCGATCAACATGGACAGCACTGCCGCCGCTCTGCAACAGGCCGCCGACGTTTTTTATTCACACCTAAGCGACGCTGATGTCACCACGGAGTCGCTTGCAAAAATGATAGCGGACGGCGCGCAGGAATCAGGCAATGCCAAGCGTTGTCTGGCCTTTATGAATCGGGTTGCCGCCTCACTGGGCAAGAGCGAGCAGGGGATTGAATTTTCGGCGCAAGCAATCCCGCGGCTGGCTAAACTTTGCGGAACGTCAGAATTGTTTGGCGAGATACTGGCGGCCAATCCGAAGTTAATCACCGTATTGGACCAGGCGCCACGCGCGTTTAGCTCGGGTGATCACCGCGCGCAATTACGCGCCGCGGTAGATGCCGAGAAAAACTTTCCGGCGGAAATGGCCGCAGTGCGCCGCGAGTGGTCCAGGCTGTTGCTCGAAATCGCCGCGCAAGATGCAGCGGGCACAATTTTGGCGCCCGAATCCAATCGACGCCAGACGGAGCTGGCGATAGCCGGTATCAACGTCGCCTATTTGATGGCGCGCCGGGAAATGGCGCGACGCTATGGTCGCATGAACGCGGGACCGCGCATCGCTGTGCTCGCGCTGGGACGTTTGGCCAGTGGCGGCGTGGATTATGCTTCCGATCTCGACGTGGTGATTCTTTACGATGGCCTGGTCGCACCGCCCATAGCCTCAGTGACGCGCGATGAAGCTTATGCTCGATTGGGTGAACTGATGGTCGGCGCTCTATCGAATGTCACTCGCGAAGGTTATTTGTATCGCGTTGATCTGCGGCTGCGTCCTGACGGCAAGAATGGACCATTGGTGCCGAGTTCCGAGGGCTTTCTCGATTATCTGAGGCATCGCAGCGCGCCGTGGGAATGGCTTGCGTACGTTAAATTGCGCGCAGTCGCGGGCGATTTGGAATTAGGTAGGATGGTCGAAACTCACGCGCGTCATGCAGTGCATGAACGCGCAACGGCAATGAAACCCGACGATTTGAAAAGTGAAACGCGCCGTATTCGTGAGCGATTGGAAAAAGAGAAGACGCGCCGCCGTCACGCAGGCTCTATCGATATCAAGTTCGGCGCCGGTGGGATGCTCGACGTTTACTTTGCGGTGCGCTATCTGCAACTGCGCGACGACGTTCCTGATGAAGGCGAAGACCGCTCGACCCGCGCGACGCTGCGACGGCTGGCGGAAGCAGGCTCACTTGAAAATACCGAATACGACGCCCTCAATGAAGGTTATGAGTTGCTTCGTTCAGTTGATCACCAACTGCGGCTAATCGTCGGTAAGGTCTCGACTTTGCCGTCAGCGGATCACGTCGAATCGAACGAGATAGCGGCCAAGCTTGGTTTCGTTAACGGCAAGGATCTGCATCAGGTTCTAGCCCATAGCATGCATGAAATTCGCGCTGCCTATGACCGTGTGTTGGACTCGTGAAACACGCAAAAGAAATCAAGCTCGTTGCTCAGTCCCAGTTTGTTCATACCAACAACGAGTGCACCAGCGATGCTTTGCCTCGCGCTCTTTCTTTTGAAAATTGGCGGACGCAGGCAAGCGCCTGACGACGTCACGCTCGTCATCGTTGAGGTCTTGCCATGGACGTAGTTCCTGATTGCCGCATCGCGGGCATTGGTTAGTGCTCATCAGAGTTCCCCTCCACGCAGTTCGTCGTGACAAACCTGACAAAAATTGCTTGTTTACCCTATCCGCTCAATCGTGTAATTTGATTCAGGCGCGGCAAACTCGGGCTTTGTCGTAACGAATACAGCGCGACGAATTCTCCCGAGCAACAGTAAACCACGCAAGCGGCATCATTAAAAAGGGACAGCTACAAGGAAAACAAATGTTTCGTATCAAAGCCTCGTACACCGGTCAAATGGAATTGAAAACCACGCTCGAGCGCGCGCGCGAGTTTTTTGGTGACTTCAAAAACTTTGCCGATCTGATGCCTGGCATCGAAGGTATCCGCAAAGAGAGTGGCGGCATCGCGCGTTGGATGGTGCGTGCCGAAGTGCCGGTGATCGGGTCTGTTCAGGCCAGCTTTGCGGTGCGCAAAACTGAAGATCGGCCAGAGCGATTGGAATGGTCGCCGGCGGGAACTGAGTTGAAGAATTATTTGCGCTATGCGGCCAACTTCGAGGTGCGTGGTCACAACGTGCTAATCAAGGTTTCACAGCACGTCGAATTACGACGGCCGCATGCGCGCGATTTGCACCGGTTGGCAGCGCTGGTTGGGGAGAGTGCGATCAGTTCGGAAATGCAAAAGCGTGTCAGCGAGATGATCAAGACTTTTTTGGAACGCGCCCGCGTTAAGTTGGAAGGTGAAACTGCCGTTGAGCAGGAAGCGTGACAGAGCACATAAATCCCACACTTCACTGTCAATCATTCTCGGAGTCTAATTTGGAAGTGCCACTGCCTCGCCCGGACGGGGCGAAATGTTTATAGGCCAAGGCTCTGCAGCGACCGGCGCTCCGTCAGGAGCGCAATTCTTTTTTTACTCGTAGTATAGGTTTCGCTCCTTCGGAGCGATTTTTGTTAAGCGCTACCGTTGCTATAAACATGTCGCTCCTACGGAGCGATTTTCCCCGCTACTTCTTTCCATAGCTAATCAAATTAGCGAACATTCGGTAAGCCCCGGGAATCCCTGCGCGCAATTCGCGATACCAAACCATACTGGTATAGATGTAATTGCCCTTGCCGTACTTCGCCACCAGCACTCCGCCCGTAAGTGGCTTCTCACCCGCATCGCTCATGGAAAAAAGCGCGGTATAGCGAGGGTCCCACTCCTTCGGATAATACAAACCGCGTTCTTGTATCCAGTTATCGAAATCAGTTAGCCGAATTTTGTTGGGATAGTTCAATAGCGGATGCGCCGGCTGCAGGAAGTTGATCGCCGCTGTTTCATCAGTTACCCGGTCGTCGCCTAACAGAATCGGGTAAGGTGCGAGTTGCGGCCGATTACGTTTTGGATCGGGGTTCCACTCATTCGACTTGTGATAAAACACGATCAGCGTGCCGCCTGCATTGACGAACTCAAGCAACCGGGCGTTTGCAGCAATCAATTGCGGATGCGCTTCGTAACCGCGATTGTCGATGATGATTGTGTGATAAGCACTCAGGTCCGCAGTCTGAATGTCTTCAGCCGTCATTTCTTTTGCGGGCACACCCAGCGCCGCCAGCGATTGTTCGATCGTCTTATCAAAGCTGGGCACATATCCAACCTGTAAGCCGGCGACAACATGCGCGTCACTGTAGATCACCGGCACAGAAACTTCCGTGACAAGCGTTTTGTCTTTGTTGACGATTGAAATTTGCAGCGTGCGCGATTGACGCAACTGCATTAAGTTCGACCGATCGGGCAAAGAACTCTGGACACTAACCTTTTCGTCGCGTGTTTCGCCCGGCGCCAGCACTAACGGAAACTCAGACGATGGGGTCCGATTGGCGCCGCCATTTTCAATTCGCACAGCGCCGCGAAATGCGGTCTCAAGATTGTTGGTAAGCTTGAGCTCAAAATTCTGGCAGCGACCTAATAATTCCTCGGTGCGAACACAGGGCGATGGTGAAACACTCAGAATCTGAACAGCAGGCGCAACATCAATTTTGATTTTGCCGTTGAGATCGAAATGGACACCGTCAACTTCTAACTCCGTGTTGACTTCAAAATCGTCGCCGCCCAGTAGTCCATCGTAAAGATGTTTTGAGCTCGGAACAGTCACCTTCGCGTCAGCTGGTGTCCGGACGTCGATCGTTGCCGTCGCTTCAGTCCCGGGTAAAAGTTGATCAGCGATCTTTAGCGGACTTTGCTGACCCCACGCCCGGATCGTGGCCCGCTCGATAACCACCGAACGATCGCCGTTGTTTTCTATATTGACGCTCAGAGTGTTGGTTGTCCCGGGAACTAACAACTCGTCTCGTGAAGAAAGGCTCAAAGATACATTCGCGGCCGTCGCGATCGCGCGATCAAAACGCTGCTTCATCAGCATCGCTCGCGTGGGATCAGATGCAGTCGCATCTACAGGGTGAGCCTTTCGCCACTCAATCAAGGTTTCAAGAACGACAACGGGTTGGTCCACAAAATCAGTCAGCAAAGCATCCTGATGCTCAAAAGGCTTAATGTCAGCGGCGAACGAATCCGTCGTCTTCAGCCCGCCTACGAAAGGTGTCGTAGCCACCAAAGGCGGAGCATTGGGCGCTTCGGCTGCTAATTGGTAACGAATCAGCGGCAGCTTGCCCGCGCTGCCGCCGCGAAGTCTCAACAAGTCTTCAATCGTTTTTGGCCACGGGCCTTGCGTTGCGTGTTGCTGGAGCGCGTCGAGGGCCTGTTCGGCGAACGAGCTATTGCGGACCGGATCAATTTCGTTTGGATCGATGGAAACTATTTTGTCTGGTTGCGCCTGCGGCGAATTGCCGCCAAAAATGCGCACAAACAAACGCTGCACTTGCCATGGCTTTACGCTCGCAAGTTGTTCCGGAAATTTCGTCGCATCGGCCGCAGCTGCGAAAGCTTCGACCACCAGCCGCGCCGTTGCCTGATGATGGCCGTGATCATGATTGGCTACCGAATGATTTGTAATGATCACATCAGGACACAGTTGGCGAATTTTCAGCACCATCCGTCGCAACGCTTCGTCATGTCCCCAGATGCGAAAAGCTTCTTCCGGTGACTTTGAATAGCCGAAATCTTTCAGACCAAGGAAATAAGGTTCCGAACCCTGAATGCGCGCCGCGGCAGCCGTCTCGCGAGCGCGAATCACACCGAGTTCTTCATACAGTTCAGGGCCGACCGCATTCTGTCCACCCTCGCCATAAGTAGAAAACAGACTGACGGTGTGCACGCCATATTTTCGACGCAGCACGGTCAGCGTCGTTCCGTCTTCGTCGTCCGGGTGCGCAGCAACGCACATCACCGTGAACGCATTTTTCAGATCAAGCAGCGCCTGATGTAATTCAACTTTTTGATCAGTCGCTTTGGCGGTTTCCTGAGCACGCGCTGGTACAAGCGAAGCGAGAAAAACACTCGCCACCGCGAGCAGCGAAATAATTCGACGATGTGCGATATGAATAGTCATGAAAATTGTTAATACCGTAACCGCTCAAGTTTGCCGGCGACAATCATGCTGACTGCGATTAACAACATCAGAATAACGCCGTAGGCTGCCGCCGTCCCGAGGTTGAAATCGCGCAACTCTGATGCAATGGCGATTGAAACAGGACGATTAGCCGGCACAAATACCAGCACCGAAGCGACATATTCGCCCAGCGCTATCACAAAAGCCAGCAGCGTGCCCGCGACCGCACCCGGCCAAACCAGCGGTAAAGTGACGCGCAAAAAACGCTGTCGCCAACGAGCGCCGAGGCTGCTCGCTGCTTCATCGAGCGCGCTGTCTATCTGTTCCATGCTGGCTTGTAACGCCCGCACCACTAATGGCATGAACCGCAAAAAGTAAACCACCGGCAATATCCAAAACGTGCCGACTAGAATGAACGAACCTGTCAGCATCGAGGGTTTGCCGTACGCTTCGGCAAGAGACACGGCGACGACGGTGCCGGGCAATGCCCAGGGTACGAGGATTAGCCAGGACAGAATGCGATGCCATTTGCGACGCCGCTTTCGGATGATTAGCGCAGCGACGCAAAAACTCCAAATTAGCGCGGCCAGCGCCGCAATGCCGGACATCGCGAGGCTATTAATAAAGACTTCGCGCGCCACCGGCTCAGAAAAGAGTTTGCTGTAGTTTGCCACCGTGTACGCTGCCGGAAATGTTTGCGTGGTCCAACTACCTTCCTGCGCAAAGCTGACCAGAATTAAAGTAAGCAC
>DATENN010000344.1:0-5013 GCA_035275045.1 Pyrinomonadaceae bacterium | reverse complement strand
ACCAAATACCAAAATCGACAACTGATGATTCGCGCGCCGGCGATCGGGTAGTTCAAGAAAATCGCGCCGGACGGGATTGCCGGTTACCACCCCTTTGCCGCGAAAGAACGGTAGTGCTGCATCGAATGAAACGGCCGCTCGGTCGATAAAGCGCGCCAGCACGCGATTGGTCCAACCGGGCAGCGCATTCGATTCCATCACCAACGTCGGAACTCTCAGCAACGCGGCGGTAAACAACACTGGTCCGGAGACGTATCCGCCGGCGCCGATGACAACATCGGGACGAAATCTCCGAAGCAGACCTTGCGCCTGGCGCAAACTCTTCGGCAATACGAACAGCCCCCGCGCCCTGGCCATCATGCCGACATTTTTGAGACCCGCACTGTCAATGAGCAAGAGTTCAAAACCGGCTTGCGGTACTAACTTATTTTCCAGCCCGCGCGCCGTGCCGACGAAAGCGATTTCGGCGTCGGGGTGCCGCCGTACGATTTCTTTAGCCACCGCAATGCCTGGATAAATGTGGCCGCCCGTTCCCCCCGCCGCAATTAACACGCGCATCGTTTATCCAAAGCGCGACGACGCCACGCGACGTGCGGGCGCCATGCGCAGGCGTTGTCGCTTCTTTTCGTTCTGCGTTTCACCAAGTCTCAGGTGCGAAAGGCCGACTGAGCCCGTGGCGTGTTGCGATATGTTCAGCAATATTCCGACCGCCGCGAGCGTAGGCACCAGTGAAGAGCCGCCATAAGAAATGAACGGCAGCGGAATTCCATTCGTCGGTACTAAAGAGAGCACGACGCTGATATTGAAAAGAGCCTGCGCCACGATGCCGGTTACCAACCCGAGCGACAACAGCATCCCGAAACGATCGGGCGCCATCAAGGAGGTGCGAATGCCGCGCCACAAGAACAAACCGAATATCAAAAGGATGGTCAGCGTTCCGATCAAACCCAGCTCTTCGCCGATCACCGCGAAGATAAAATCGGAATGAGCGAACGGCAAAAACATCATCTTCTGTTTGCCTTGCGCGAAGCCAAGCCCGTTTGGCCCGCCTGAACCAATCGCGATCAGCGACTGGACCACTTGAAAACCACTGCCACGTGGATCGGCCCATGGATCGAGAAACATGATCATGCGTCGCATGCGAAACGGAACGAAAATCAGAAGTCCGGTAACGCCTACAAGGGCGGGCGCCGCGACCAGCCCGAGATGCAACAACCGCGCGCCCGCGGTATAAATCAGCACGCCGAAAATCACAGCCAGCATTAACGCGGTGCCTAAATCCGGCTCAGCCACTACCAGCACCGCCAACAACCCGGTCAGAAAAGCGCACGGCACAAAGGTCCGCCAAAAAGATTGCTCTTCCCCGGCATGTTTCTCGAGAAAGTATGCGAGGAAAATGGCCAGCACCAGCTTTGAAAGCTCGGATGGTTGAATTGAAAGGCCGCTAAACCTAATCCAACGATGTGCGCCATTAATTCTGGGAAAGGCAAATACAGCCAACAACATCAAAACAGTTAACAGCAGCGAACCGTAAACAATTCTTCGATCGCGCAACAGCCTGTAGTCGAACTGCATTGCCGCGAGCATCACCACAAAACCGATGGACGTCCAAATGCCCTGCTTGATGACGTAATAATATTGATTGCCGTTCTCGCGTTGCGCGATCACCGCCGAAGCGCTGTACACCATGACGACGCCGAACAGCGCCAGGCCAACCGTCGCCGCGAATAACCATTTGTCCGGGTATAACTTCTTAGCCATTCATTTAACTCACGTCGGAAGTCTCACGTCCCACGTCTCAAAATTAGTTTGGGATTCGGGCCTTGAGACTCGCGACCGCGTTTTTGAAAGCGCTTCCGCGATGTTCGAAGCTGTCAAACATGTCGAAACTTGCGCACGCGGGAGCGAGCAACACCGTGTCGCCTGCCTGCGCGGCCGCAAAACTTTTTTCTACCACGTCTTTCATGTCTGTCGCATTTTCAACTGGAGCAAATTCCGATAACGCCCCGGCAATCGTTTGTGCGTCCTCGCCAAGCAGGATCAGCTTGCGGACCTTTTTGCTAACGAGATTCGCCAGCGGTTGATAGGGCGCTTTCTTGCCGCGACCTCCCAAAATCAAAACGATTTTTCCATTGTCGCCGGCGAATGCTTCCAGCGCCTTTAGAGTTGCATCGACGCTAGTCGCTTTTGAGTCGTTATAAAACTTTACGCCGTCAATCTCGGCAACGAATTCGAGCCGGTGTTCGACGGGAGCAAAATTTCGAATCGTGTCCTGCATGGATTCGGGCGACGCACCGCAGGCCAGTCCGGCAGCCAAAGCTGCCAAAACGTTTTCGACGTTATGCAGGCCGCGCAGCTTCATCTCATCGCGTCGCAGCAAAACTTTTTCTCCATCGCGAGTTCTGGAAACGATTTCATTGCCGCGCAGAAACAAGCCTTCCTCGAGCTCTTTTTTTACGCTGAAGCGCGCCACGTGCGCTCGCAAACCGCTGGCCCAACTGGAAACCACTTCATCGTCAGCATTAATTATTGCCAAATCGCCCGCGACTTGATTCATAAAAATGCGGTGCTTGGCGGCCGCGTAATCCGTGAATGACTCGTACCGATCCATGTGGTTTGGCGTCACGTTCAAAACTGCTGCGACTTGAGAGTGAAAATCTTTAATCGTCTCAAGCTGAAAACTGGAAAGCTCAGCCACGGTCCAGCCATCCTCGCTTGAACTGTTGACTAAAGAAATCAACGGCGTACCGATGTTGCCTCCCACCTGTGTTACCAGTCCTGCATTCTTTAACAACTCGCCAATTAAGGTCGTCGTGGTCGTTTTTCCATTGCTGCCGGTTATCGCAACCAGGCGGCCTTTCAAGAACCTCGATGCTAGTTCAACCTCGCCAATTACCTCGGCGCCGGCGCGTTCGGCGTAACGAATCGGAATTGATTTAGCCGGTACTCCCGGGCTGACGACGACCAGTTCGATTTGGTCCAAAAGCCAGCTCGGAACTTCCCCGGGTAACAATCCAACGCCCTCACTCTTTAACGCGACAGCTTCCGGTCGCCAACTTTCAATCGGCTTAGCGTCGTTCAGCGCGACGGTCGCGCCCCGCTTAACTAAGAAATCGGCACACGCGATCCCGCTCCTCGCCGCGCCAATTACCAGGACTTTCCTGCCATTCAGTTCCAAACAATCTCACGTCCTCATCGAGCAATGCCCACCCGTTACCGCGAGTGGTACTGACAAGAATTTCCAAACAATTTCACGTCCTCGTCGACTGTAATGCCCACCCGCTACCGCAGGTGGTACTGACAAGAGTTTGTTCCATCCGCAGCTAGCGCAGCTTGAGTGTCGACAGACTCAACAGCGCGAACAGAATCGCTAAAATCAAAAAGCGAAAGACAATTTTCGACTCTTTCCAATCCTGCATTTCGAAATGGTGATGCAACGGTGTCATCTTGAACATGCGCCGCCCGGTGCCCGTGGTGCGCTTCGTCATTTTGAAAACGCTGACTTGCAACACAACGGACAATGCCTCGATTACAAAAACGCCGCCGACCATCAGCAGCATGAATTCCTGTTTGGTAAGCACCGCGACCGTCCCGATCGCGCCGCCAATCGCCAGGCTTCCCACATCACCCATGAAAACTTCAGCCGGCGGCGCGTTGTACCAGAGAAAGCCTAAGCTCGCGCCCGCCATCGCGCCGCAAAAAACTGTCAGTTCCGCCGCTTCCGGGCGGTGCGTTAATTCGAGGTAGCGGGCCCAGCGTGCGTCGCTGGCCAGATAGGTAAAGCCCGTCAACGCCGTCATCGCGATGAACGTCACGCTAATTGCCAAACCATCGAGCCCGTCCGTCAAATTCACCGCGTTCGAAGATCCCAGCAGCACGACGATGATTAAGATCAAATAGACGTATGGCCCAATGTAGCTCTTGCCGTTTGGGTCGGCCGTGCCTTTCAGAAACGGAATGCTGACGTTCCACGAGTAGTCGCTGGCAAAATATTTCGTCAGTATGAAAAGAACGATCCAAACTCCAACCGCTACCAAGAGTTGGCCCAGCAGCTTTTGCCGGCCAGTCAGGCCAAGGCTGCGTTGCTTTGCCATCTTGTAGTAGTCGTCGGCAAAACCGATCGCGCCAAATAACAGCGTCGCAATCACGACCGTCCAAACGTAGACGCTTGACAGTCGCGCCCACAGCAGCGTTGAAACGACAACGGAGCCAACGATCAGGACACCGCCCATCGTGGGCGTGCCGCGTTTGGCCATGTGGCCCTGCGGACCTTCCTCGCGAATCTGTTGACCGATGTTCCAGGCGCGCAGTGCCTCGATCAGCCGTCCGCCAAACAAGAGCGATAGCAAAAGTGCGGTGATCGATGCATACGCCGTACGAAAAGTTACGTACTGAAAAACGTTCAACGCCTTGACGACATACCAGTCCTTGTCCTTGAAATGGTTGTAGAAAAGTACGTATAGAACGTAATAGATCATCGGTTGACTTTAGTCCTGATGCGAACCCGCGAGGGGAAATTGTTTTCGAATCGCACTGACAATCTTGTCTGTTGCTACGCCTCGCGAGCCCTTGATCAAAATCAGATCGCCTTCGCGTATCTCGGTCATGATTGCTCGCGCCGCCTCTTCTGAACTCTCAAACAAACGCGTCTGTTTCAATCCCGCCTGGCTGGCTCCTGCGATCAATTCTTTTGCGAGTCCTCGCACGCCCCACAAAACATCAATACCTGACGTTGCAATTTCGCGGCCGGTTTCGCGATGCAGCGAAGCGGCCTCGGGACCGAGTTCAAGCATTTCACCTGCAATCACGATTCGTCGTGACGATTTGTTGCCTGCCTCCGTGATGGTTCGCACCATGTTCGCCAGCGATCGTGGATTCGAATTGTACGAATCGTCGACTACGCGAAAGCCGGCGGCAAAATCGAGCACCTCGCCCCGCATTCGCGGTGGCTGAGCATCTTGCAGCGCGGCTGCGATCCGATTAGGCGAAACTTCAAACGATGTTGCGACGGCT
>DATENN010000343.1:0-6795 GCA_035275045.1 Pyrinomonadaceae bacterium | reverse complement strand
GCGCTCCTATTCAAAAATTGGCCGATCGCGTTTCTGCTTACTTCGTGCCCGCTGTTTTCGCAATTGCAATTCTGACTTTTTTGGCGTGGACGTTGTGGGGCCCGGAACCTCGCATGGCGCACGGGCTGGTCAATGCTGTGGCGGTCTTGATAATCGCTTGCCCGTGCGCGCTCGGCTTGGCGACGCCGATGTCGATCATGGTTGCAACCGGAAAAGCGGCGGAAAATGGGGTTCTTTTTCGAAATGCGGAAGCGGTGGAGGTGTTGCAGCGCGTAAATACTTTGGTTATCGACAAAACTGGAACGCTCACGGAAGGCAAGCCAAAAGTCATTTCGGTGCTGCCGTTAGGAGAATTTGACGAGCATGAGTTGTTGCGTTACGCAGCCAGTGTCGAACGGGCCAGTGAGCACCCATTGGCGTCGGCCATCGTCAGCACTGCGACTCAACGTGGTCTTGATTTGTCGCCAGCGAATCACTTCGAATCATTTACGGGACAGGGAATAAAAGGAGAAGTGGATGGCAAACGCGTCATCGTCGGCAATCATAGCTTGCTGGAGAGTGTGAAGGTGGAGTTGTCTCAGTCGCCTACCGGAGCAGAACAGTTACGAGCCGCGGGCCAGACCGTCTTGTTTGTTGCGGTTGACGAGAAGCTCGCGGGCCTAATGGGTATTGCCGATCCGATCAAAGCGACGAGCGATGCTGCTTTGAAAGAACTACGGGCGCAGAACATTCGCATCGTAATGCTCAGCGGCGATAACGAAACAACAGCACGCAGCGTAGCCGGTAAACTTGAGATTGATGAAGTGATCGCTAACGTCTTGCCGCAGCAAAAAGCGGAAGTCGTTAAGCGACTTCACGACGAAGGCAACATCGTAGCGATGGCCGGCGATGGCATTAACGACGCGCCGGCGTTGGCCCAGGCCGACGTCGGGATTGCGATGGGCAGCGGCACCGACGTCGCGATGGAAAGCGCAGCGGTGACGCTCGTCAAAGGAGACTTGCGCGGAATCGTGCGCGCGATTCGTTTAAGTCGCGGCACGATGACAAACATCAAACAGAATCTTTTTTTTGCGTTCGTTTATAACGCGCTTGGCGTACCGGTGGCGGCCGGCGTGCTTTATCCATTTGCCGGCGTGTTGTTAAGTCCAATGATCGCGGCCGCAGCCATGAGTTTCAGTTCTGTTTCGGTCATTACGAATGCGTTACGATTGCGCAACCTCCGCGTGTGACGTTTGGTAGTGCGGAATTTGTAACGCAAACTATTGTTTACGCGATGAAAATCAAATTAGGGCATCACGGACGGTTTGGTGTCTAACGCTGCGCGGTGTCCACGGTGTAGTATCAGTTAACCATCCAAACGCAAAAATTCAGCGGGCTGTCGGCTCGCTAGTCAATGGATAGTCAGAAGGAGTGTGCGGCATGAGATATTCGTTCAAACAAAAGTTCACCAGTTCCGTTTTCGCGGTTTTGTTATTAGCTATCGGTGTCAGTTCAGCCTCCGCTCAACGTAAGAGCCGGACCCAGGACGCCGAGCGTCACGCTCGCGAAGCGTCCGAGGTTTTTACGCAAATTATGAACGTTCGCGATCAGGCAATTCCCAAGGAATTGCTCGATAAATCTGAGGCAATTGCGGTTTTTCCCGACGTTGTGAAGGCAGCGTTTATCTTCGGCGGCAAAGGCGGCCAGGGGCTCATCAGCAAGCGCACTCCCAAGGGTTGGTCGGCGCCCGCGTTCTTCAATATTAGTGGCGGCAGTTTCGGCGCTCAAATCGGCGCTTCAAAAACTGACTATGTGCTCTTGATAATGAATGAAGCCGGATTGAAAGGTTTGCTCGAGGATAAATTCGAGTTAGGTGGCGAAGTTGGCATCGCCGCCGGTCCAGTTGGCCGCGAAGCCGCAGCTTCAACGAACGCGACACTCGATGCAGGAATCCTTTCATACTCTCGTAGCAAGGGAGCTTTCATCGGCGCCGCGTTGAAGGGTGCGGCGATCAGTCCTGATAATCACCTGAATGAAGCGGTCTATAACCTGAAAGCGAAAGAAGTGTTGTCAGGGAATTCGATGACCTTGTCGCAAATGCCTGCTGGCGTGCGAATCTTCCCGCGAACTCTCGCGCGCTATTCGCTGAGGTAGTGGAAGAAGTTTCGGGTTTCGAGTTTCGGGTGTCCCAGTTAGGTTTTCGGGTGCTATCGTTTAGGCAACAACGATCTCACTGTATCCAACCCGCAATGTGAAACTCGAAACTCGAAACTCGAAACTCGAAAGCCGAAACTCGAAACTCACTAATAATTCCTTGACGCGTTTGCTGACGCGCCATAGAATGCCCGTCGTTAACCTCAAGGGGTGGTCCTGCTGCTGCCACGCGCGCGAGTTGAATTGATCTAAATGCTGCCACGCACTCAAAGACAGAAAGAAATACTCGACTACATTACGCGCTTTTCTGAACGTCATGGTTATGAACCATCGTATGCGCAGATAGCTCGTCACTTTGGTGTGAAGTCACGCGCGACGATCGCAAAACACATTGCGGCGCTCGAACGTCGAGGACTGTTGGCCCGTCAACATGAAGATGGGTCGTTTGCGCTGAATGTAAAAGTTGATGACTCCGATGCGCTGTGTGAAGTGAAACTCTTGGGCGGTATCGCCGCCGGCGCGCCACTCGAAGTGGTTGAGTGTGACGAGACTGTGCCGGTGCCGCGCTTTCTCCTTGGTCGCGTACGGCCTGAACGAGTTTATGCGCTAAAGGTCAAAGGCGACTCAATGATCGACGAGCACATTTGCGACGGTGACATCGCCCTAATTGAAAATCGCACCGACGCGCGCGATGGCGAAATTGTAGTCGCGCTTTTGATCGATCAAAACCAGGCGACTCTTAAACGACTCTACCGTCGCGGCATTAACGTTGAGCTGCATCCAGCAAACTCGCAACTGCAACCCTTAACGATCCCGGCCAATCAGGTCAGCGTGCAGGGAATCTTCCGTGGCTTACTACGTCCTACCGCCTAAAAACCCGCCAAAATCCTAATAAAACGAGCTTTTTCCGGATTCGTGCATTTATCCGCCGGCTGGTTCGAAACCACGCAAAGGCATGTCCGGTGGTCGTTGCAACCAATTGTCAGGCGCGTAACTGCTATCGGCGGTAATCAGGTGCAGAGTATAGGCGTGACGGGATTTGGCCGAGTCATTTCTCAGACTCTTATGCGGCAGGAGTCCATCAAGGATGATCACCGAGCCCTGCTTCACTTCCAACGGCTCAAGACGATCCTCAGGCCACGGCTCATCATTTAGGTTTTCGAAGTACATACCATCGGGACCACGACGCCAGCGTTGCTTCAGACCAAGCCGATGTCCACCGCGAATGGCCCACAAGCATCCGTTCTCGAGGGTCGCGTCCTCCAAGGCAAACCAAAGTCCAACTATGTCTGGTGGTTCAGTGAAAAGAAAGGTGCTGTCCTGGTGACAACCGACTTCGCCACCAATGTGCGGTTGTTTGAAAATATACATCGACTGCAACAGTAACGGTCTTGTTAGACCGAGATCGAAAGCCAACTGCTCGAGTTGTGGGGTTCGTGAGAATTGATCGAACAGCGGATCAAGGTCGTGTAGAGCGTGACCGATCTTATTTATTGATTGCTCTTTGCTTTGCTTGAGCCTGCCGTCCGTCGTGAACGCATGTTCTTCGAAGAAAAAATGGATCTTGCCGGCGGAGTCGAGGAAGTACTCATTGGCCAGCCGGTTTTGCTCGCGCGTGGAAAAGATTGACGCGACGCCGCTTGCATCGAATGCCGTCACGAGCTCATTCGCTCGCGCGCGCAACGCCTCACAAGCGAATTCGCTTACGAAATTCGGCAACACCAGGAATCCGTCGTTTCGAAAATCAGCGAGTTGATGCGGAGTTAAGCGCGCGGACAACTTTGCTGCCTTTCTTCTCGCTCTCTATACTGTTCGGGAAGTGCGAAATTTTGCTGGAGCCGGCTGCCGGAGTTGAACCGGCGACCTTCTAATTACGAATCAGACGCTCTACCAACTGAGCTAAGCCGGCTGCTGACGCATTCGATTGAATGCAAACTGCGAAGCGAGTCTGAACTATACGAACGCGCGCTTTTGAGTGTCAAGCATCCAGCAAATTGCACCACTGCTGCAAATACACGAGCCGCAGATAATACGGGAGGAACACATGGTCAGAGAGCAAACTAGGAACATCGAGATTGCGAGAATCGGCGCAGCCGAAATAAATGAGTTTGAGTACCAAAAGCATCAAGGTGAAATGACCGAGCAGGAACATGGCGAACAGCAGCGGCGCGGCGCCAAACGTCAGACACGAGCCCAACGTATCGCCGAAGTAACAGCTGCCGCTCACAAGACGGTCGAAAAGAGACGGAAGAAACAAGGCGCTAAGCCCGGAACGACTAAGACCACAAAGGCTGCCAAAAAAGGCCAACCATCGGGCAAACGAGCGAAATCAGCGCCGGCTAAGCGCACCACGAAGACGAAGAAGAAGTGAGCATAATCAATGTTATCGGCGGCGGTTTCGCGGGCGTCGAGGCGGCTTGGCAAGCCGCTCGGGCGGGCGTGCAAGTGCGCTTATTTGAGATGCGACCGGTCAAACAAACCCCAGCGCACCGCACGGACAAACTCGCCGAGATTGTTTGCTCCAACTCGTTGAAATCTGACGAGCCGGGGAGCGCGTCCTATTTATTAAAGGAGGAGCTGCGGCGCGGTGGTTCGCTAATCCTGGAAGCTGCTTCCGCGACACGCGTGCCTGCCGGCGCGGCGCTCGCCGTTGACCGGCAAAAATTCGCCGAGCTGATCACCACGCGCATCGAGACTCATCCGCAAATCGAGTTGGTTCGAGAAGAAGCCGTCAAGATTCCGGAAGACGAGATCACGATCGTCGCTACCGGGCCTTTGTCTTCTGACGCTTTGACTGCGGAGATAATGAAGTTGACCGGCAGCGATCAACTGTATTTCTACGACGCCATCGCGCCCATTGTCTCGGCTGATTCGATTGATCGTTCGATTGCTTTCCCTGCTGCGCGTTATGGCAAGGGCGGTGATGATTACCTGAACTGCCCGTTCGACGAACAGCAGTACGCAGCTTTTTACGACGCGTTGATTAGCGCGCAGAGCGTGCCGCTACAAAGATTCGAAGACACCCGCTGGTTCGAATCGTGCTTGCCCATAGAAGAACTGGCGCGGCGTGGTGTGGATACGCTGCGGTTCGGTCCGATGAAGCCCGTGGGATTAATTGACCCTCGCGCCGGTCGCGTTCCTTACGCAGCGGTGCAGTTACGGCAGGAAAATTTAATGGCGGACGCGTACAGCCTGGTGGGCTTTCAGAATCATCTACGTTACGGCGAACAGGCCCGCGTCTTGCGGACCATTCCCGGTTTAGAAAACGCCGAATTTTTGCAGTTCGGCCAGATTCATCGCAACACGTACATCTGTTCCCCGCGCGTGCTGGCAGCGACGATGCAGATGCGCGAACGCCCGAACACGTTTTTTGCGGGCCAAATTACCGGCGTCGAAGGCTATGTTGAGTCGGTGGCGATGGGATGGTTGGCTGGAATCAACGCGGCACGCCTGGCAAAGAACGAACAATTAATCGAAGCGCCACGTTTAAGTGCAGTAGGAGCACTCGCGCGTTATGTGTCGCGTGTGGACACGAAAAATTTTCAGCCGGTGAATATTACTTTTGCGTTGCTCGAACCGTTGCCTGACGCAGAACGGCGCCGAGTGAAGGGCAAACGCGATCGGCATCAACTACAAATCGAATTAGCGTTGAAAGAATGGGATTCCTGGCTCCAAGCAAATCAACAAACCGCATTGCAGGCATCCGTCTGACGATTCGCCCATTATTCTTCCGCCGCATGGCGCATCGAAGTTCGGTAGCGATCGCGTTGTTATTCGCAATCTGCTTTGGAAGCGTTGTGTTTGCGCAGTCAGGCCGGTTGAAGGATCCGAAAGCTGCGATAAAAAAACCCAAATCCGTATCTCAATCGAGTGTTGAACCCTCGCCGACGCCACGCCCGAATCCCTCGCCGTCAAAAATTGCTCCTGAAGACGATTCGACCGACGTCGTCCGGGTCAGTTCTAACTTGGTGCCGATACCAGTTTCAGTTTTCGATCCGCGCGGCATAGCGCTGACCGGACTGAAGCTCGATGACTTTGAATTGCGCGTTGACGGCCAATTGCGAAACATCAGCGACATGACGCGATCCGAAACGAGCGTCCGCATGGCCATGCTGTTCGATAACAGCGGCAGTCTCGACTTCGCTCGCGAGTTTGAAAAGCAAGCAGCCAAACATTTCTTTCGCCGAGTAATGCGACCGATCGACGAGGCGGCGATCTTTTCCGTCGGATCGGAAAACTATCTGGCGCAACCTTTAACGAAAGAGGTTTCGCTACTCGAACGTACGATTGACAGTTTTGGTAAGCCGGAAGGTTCGACTTCTTTATTCGACGCCATCATCGAGGGAGCCGCGTATTTGCGGCCTTTTACCGGGCGGCGCATTTTGGTGATCGTTTCCGACGGAGTCGAAACCACCAGCCGCAATGATTTCGAAACCACGATTCGACAGGTGCTGGCGGAGGATTGCCAAATTTTCATTGTGCAGACGGGGCTTTATGAAGGAGCAAACCTGCGCGCACTCGCGGCCGAACGGCGCATGGAACAGATTTCAGGACAGACCGGTGGCGCTGTTTACATTCCCCACTCGCCTGATGAATTAGAAGCGGCGTTTCAACAAATCGCGGCCGACCTGGCGCAGCAATATGTCCTCAGCTATTACCCTG
>DATENN010000342.1:0-2654 GCA_035275045.1 Pyrinomonadaceae bacterium | reverse complement strand
CAGTGTCCAATTCTTTCTCTATTACCGGCGCAATACGGTCGTACACAATTCTGGTCTTTTCTCGAAGAGCACCTCCGCCCGTATCCTTTAACCCGTCGATAACAACTGTCGGCGTCATCTTGACGCCGTAAAACTCCGCTCGCGAAATGGCAGCAGGATTCACCATCGGATCCGGCAATGGACGATGGAGGTGATACATCAGCAGGACGACATTCTGGCTGGAGTATCGTTTGATCGCAGCTTCGACAGCGAGGTCAGCGCCGACGCATGGCCCACATCCCGACCCGGTAAATACTTCAGCGAGAACAACTCGGTTCGTGCGCGACGCCGAAAATTTGTACGGCTCGAGGACGAGTGGGTTCGGCATTAACAACCGATACTTTTCATCCAGCATCTCCTCAAGACCGTCTACAGATCCGTTATGTATTTTTCGGTATGCAGCCTCCAGTTGCTGACGAAGTTCTGGCTTCAGTGGGATTCTCACTGCGACCGCGGACAAGTAGTCAACGACTGACTCACTTCGACTCGCGCGTTGAGCTATCGCCGCCAACGCAATGTTGACTTCATTAATCTCAGGATTTGCGGAGTGAGCTTCATTCAATATCTTTTCGGCTTCAGCTGTCTTGCCATCTGCGAGATATACGCGGCCCAGAATTGCCAAAGCTTTTGCCCTCTCCGCAGCAATCAACTTTGGCATGTCCCCTTCGGCGATGGATTCAGTATTCAATACGGCCGCTACGTTCTTGTTTAGAGCTATCCATTTCTCGTGCATCTCGGCCCTGGTCTTTTGCGCTTGAATAAATTTCTTTTCATCGAATGCGTCCAGGCCCCTGGCGGCGAGTTCTCTCGCCTTGTCTAACATGATTCCGCTGTCGACGAGTTTCACGGCAATCTTGTTGTAGACATTCGTGCCCGAACCGGTTTTGAAATTGTCCGGGACGTTCTTAAGCACCTTGTCGATTTGCGAAAGGATATTTCCGGTTTGTCTGGGCCGGTATTTGATGTACGTGTCAAGGATCCCGTCATCAACTATGGCCGGGACCTCAGCATCTTCAGGAAATTCTCGCAGCAAACTTTTCAGAGCAAGAATGCGCTTATCTGGTTGGGTAAGCCGCAGTGCTTTACGCACAGCTTTCTCACGCGCTTCCCATCTTTGGACCAGTCTTTCAGTTTCTTCCTCCGAGGGTTCCGGCGTTGGTTTTGATACTACTTCCTTCGGCAGCGTGGTTGTCTGTGCTAAAACCCCCGCGCACCCTACAAAAATCACAAACGCTAGTGCCAACCACTTCATGATTAGTGAACGCCTGTAAGTTGTTCGCGCGCGCGTTGAGTTAGAAGGTGTACCGAAAAGCAAACTGAACATTTCTGCCAAGACCTGAACTTGAAATGATGCCGAAGCCAGGGTCGTCAACGACTGTATTCGGGTTATCGAATAAGGCGTGGTTGAACAAGTTCCTGATATCGGTGCGAATCTCGATGCTTTGGGATTCGAACAAACTCACACGTTTAACGATCGATAAATCCCACTGGTTGAAACCCGGCCCATCGAAAACGTTGCGGGCGAGATTTCCCTGGCGCGCGAGCGTTGGATCGTCTGCGGGCACGACGCGAAATGCATTTGGATCAAAGAAGAAGTGACCGGTTGCAGGTACTCCGTTTACCGTGATCGTCTGTAGCGTGCGCGGATCGAATCTAACGTAAGGGCCCACAAAGTCAGGAGCTCCACCAGGGAAAAAGTCATTCCCCGAAAAGGTCGGATCCGGCTGTTGAAAGATCGCCAAAGGAAGTCCTGAGCGAATCTGTGTAAGGCCGCCGATCTGCCAGCCGTTCATTAGACGTCCAACCACTCCATTCCGTTTCGTGTTCGGCAGGTCGTATGTGAAGTAGGTGACAAAGTTATGCGTGCGGTCAAAATCAGAACGCGCCCAACCAGTCGGTCCTGGAGTCAGGTCGAAGAATGTCGACGACGCCGTGTCTAGCGCTTTTTGGAACACATACGAGGCACGGATTGACAGCCCGTTCCTAAGCCTGCGTGAAAGAGTAAATTGTGCGGCATCGTAACGCGCCCGGCCCGTGCTCTCCTGCGAAGGTATGGAACCTAATAGCGGAAAGATCCTTCTATCCTGAACGTCGTCCGCCGTTGCCGTATCGGTAAGCAATGCCGGGTTTAGCTGGCGCTCCGTACTTTGCTTAAAACTGTTGCTGCCTACATAAGCCAACTCCAAAAGTAGCGCGCCCGGCAATTCGCGCTGCACTGTAAAGTTGTATTGATAGGTATAAGCCGTTCGAAATGAAGGGTCGAATGGTTGAAGTTGCGGGAAGCCAGTGAACGCTCGGTTACTCAGGTCAATCGGAAATGGATTTGGAAGGGAACCAAACGGATTGGCGAAGGTTCCGCCCGCGGCAGCAATTTGATTAGCTGAAAGTGTCTGCGTCACTGAAAAGGGCTGTATCGTCCCTTGTTGCAGGAATGTCTGGCCGAGCGTTGAATCATAGAACACGCCCCATGCTGCGCGAATGGCTGTCTTTTGATTTCCGAATAAGGATCGCAGCCATCCTGAATCCGGCGCAGGCGAATAAGCAAAACCAATGCGCGGTGCGAAGTTATTTTTGTCGGTCGGATAACCGCCGGCCGGAACTGTTCCCAACACGGG
>DATENN010000341.1:0-4791 GCA_035275045.1 Pyrinomonadaceae bacterium | reverse complement strand
ATATCAATCTCATCAACCCAAATTGTTTCTTTGTTGCGGTAAAGCGCGATTACGATTCCCAACCCAATCGCCGCTTCCGCGGCAGCAACAACAATCACGAAAACTGAAAAAATTTGGCCCGCGACGGCGTTGACGTTTCCCGTGACCTGCAGGTAGCGGGACATCGCTATGAAATTCAAATTGGCTGCGTTCAAAATCAACTCGATCGACATGAAGATCACGATGATGTTGCGACGAGTCAGGACGCCGGCCACGCCGATGATGAATAGGAGCGCGCCTATGATCAGAAACTTTGACAGGTCCGGGTGCTGTGCCTTGTCCCACGCGGTCGCAAAACGTCCTGGCTCTGCCGCCTGAAATAGGAAGCCGAGCAGCGGAGTCGCGATGTTCAGTAGTATGAAGGGCATCGTGATCGTTATGAAGATTGCTGCAGTCTCGTCAGTTCAGGATCGTGCGATGCCTCGGTCTTCAGCACGTCGGGCGCGATATCGTCGACAGAAGCTTCCTGTCGCAGGGTTCGCGCCAGCATGACTGACCCAATAATCGCAACCAACAACAACACACTTGCTATTTCGAACGGCAAGGAACCATAGCGGTACAGCCCGCCGCCGACGCGCTCAGTTTCTTTGGTAATTTGCGAAGCCCCGGTTGCGGCCGGCTGCAGGTTTTGGTCGATGGCATTTATCTGGGATGCTGCCATGGTCAGGGCAACTTGATCGCGCTTTTGCATGCCGCCGTAGCCAACGTTGATCGCATAGAGCAAACCCGCCACCAGTAAACCGCAAAAGACTATGGCGGTCGTGACCTGGCGCGGCCGGTTAAAGATTTCTTCGCTGCCTCGTTCTTCGGAACCAACGTTAACCAGCATGATGACGAAGAGAAATAGCACCATCACGCCGCCCACATAAACGAGAATCTGCACCCCGGCGATGAATTCAGCGCGCAACAGAATGAACAACGCGGCAACAGAAACGAGCGATGAGATCAAAAATAGCGCGCTGTGAATAGTGTTGCGCGCCATAACGGTCAGCAGCGCCGCGAAGATCGCAGCGATCGAAAATATCCAGAAGAAAACTGATTCCCAGCCGGATAGAATCATTTCCGATTTCCAATTTCCGATTGCCGACTTAACGCCAGTTCTGACGTTGGGTTGTCCGCCGCAGAGATCGGCCGCTTCGCTGACCGGGATGCTGTTATTCGAGAGCTGGCCATGATTTTTGTTAGCTCAAGTGCCTCTGACAGCAACGCTCCAACCTTCTTTTGGTTTAGCAATTCCGCCTCAATAATCAACTCCAACCAAAAGGCGGACTCGTCGGCTTCCTCTTCAACGGTGCCAAGCTTGGCAATGAACTCTGCACGCGATCGTCCGCGACATGCGGCTCTGTAGTTTGCTGCCACAGATGTTGCGGCTCTGACAAGCTGGTTGCCGATAGCTCGTCCCTGCATGGTATTAGGCAGAGATGCAACCAATTTGAGGACCCGCAAGGCGAACTGCTTCGTTCGCACCTTTAAGTCGTCGGCCTTCATAGTTGTACCGGGAACAACTAGCGGCAACGAGGGTGATTCCGAAAATCGGCAGTCGGCACTCGGAAATTGGCACTTTCTTAACGGGTGTACTTGACCGTTTCGCGGCCCTGCTCGAGCATTTCACGGTTCCAAACAAAGCCCGCGCGAGAATAGGTCGCCAGCTCGAAATCCTGCGTCAACTCCAGGCACGAGGTCGGACAAGCTTCCTGGCACAGCGCGCAAAACATGCAACGCGACGTATCGAAAATAAATTCGTCGAGCACTTTCTTCCGGCGCGGCTTACCGGCAACGATGATTTCAACGTCCATCGGAATGACATCGATGCAGTCCTCGGGACACGCGATCGCGCATAAGTTGCAAGCGATGCAGAGCGTGTCGTGCGTTTCCGGATCCATGTTCAGTCGCGGCGCGCCGTGGAAACGTGGCGCTACGTCCGGACGAACTTTCGGATACTGTTCGGTATAGATTCCCTTGCCGGCCACCGCGTCTTTATCGATGACCGCGCCGATGTTGTATTTCATGGTCAGGCGCAGGCCTTGTAGCAGATCGGCCAGGAAAAACCGCCGCAGCTTTTGCATGAAAGTCGGCTTGGGAACTTTTACTAAAGGCATAACTTTTTTAATCGACTGATTGCCGATTGCTGTAATACCAATTGATGGCCAATTGGACTCGGCAAGCGCTGCTAGCTCTCGCTGGCGACGGGCGCGACGGCCGGCTTCCCGCGCGGCGGACTGACCAAACGAATGTTGCGCCGTTGACTCTTCAAATTAAAATCGCGCGAACGCCAGTTGATTCGCGACAGCAACATCCCAGTCAAACCAAGGCCAATTAAGCCCATCACAATCGCCACCGCTTTGCCCGTCGGCGTCAAATTCAAGGTGGGCTGCAAAGAATCGATCGTCCTGATTCCCTGCCAACCGTTCAAAGCCTGCACCAGGAAGATCGCGATGGCCGACAAACCAATGTTGATTAAGGCTGAAGGAATTAACCACTTCCAACCGATGTCCATCAATTGATCGTAACGGAACCGCGGCAGCGTCCAACGCAACCAGAAGTACAAATACAAAACCAGCGCCAGCTTTAACAAGAAAACGAGAAGGCTGACTATAACATAGAGATTATGGAAGCCCTTTGCTTCGGTTAAGCGGAACACAAACGGAAAATACCAACCGCCGAGATAGACCGTGACCGCAACTGCCGAGACGATCACCATGGCCGCGTACTCAGCCATAAAAAATAGCGACCAGCGAAAGCCGGAATACTCCGTGTGGAACCCCGCAACCAATTCTGATTCCGCTTCCGGCAGATCAAACGGCGCGCGATTATTTTCAGCAATGCCGCTGACGAGAAAGATTAGAAACCCAAGCGGCTGGTAAACAAAAAACCACACTGAATCGAGCTGTTGCGCCGCTATGATGCCTGACAATGAAAGAGTTCGCGAAAACATCAAGGCGCCAACAAGCGACAGGCCCATTGCCACTTCGTACGAGATCATTTGCGCGCTCGAACGCAGTGCCCCCAACAGCGAGTACTTAGAATTTGAGGACCAGCCGGCGAGAATTAAGGCCAGGACACCGACGCTCGATACTGCCAGAACAAAGAGTACGCCGATATTAATATCGGTGATCACCGCCCAGTCCGGCCCAAATGGAATAACTGAAAAGACAATGAAGGCGGCCGCTACCGCAATATAGGGCGCGAAAAAGAAAATCCAGCGATCGGCTTTTTCAGGAATGAAATCTTCCTTGGTGAGCAGTTTTAAGCCGTCGGCGATCGGCTGGAGCAATCCCCATGGACCAACGCGCATGGGGCCAAGGCGCGCCTGCATGAACGCGGAAATTTTTCTTTCGAGATAAGTCGCGTAAGCAACCCATCCCGCAACCAGCGTAACTACGAGGCCAATCTGAATGAATGGCCAGATGACGTGATTGATGGTGGCCGCGCTGAAAACTTTCAGCAGCAGATCGTTAACGAAATTTATTGGCGCAAATAAGGTCAAGGTATTACAACGCCTCTATCTATCGATTTCACCCAGCACAATATCCAGCGTTCCAATAATCGCTACCACGTCTGCGACCAGATGTCCGATGCACAGCTGCTTCAGCGCCTGCAAATTAATTAATGAAGGAGGACGAACGCGAACCCGCCATGGTTGTGCGGTCCCGTCGGAGACCAGGTAGCAACCGATCTCGCCTTTGGGGCCTTCGATCGAATGATAATAATCGCCTACGGGCGGCTTCACGATTTTTGGCAGTTTCGCGTTCACTGGTCCATCGGGCAACTTGTCCAAAGCTTGATCAATAATGCGCCGCGACTGTCGCATCTCTTCTAACCTGACCAGATAACGATCGTAAGTATCGCCGTTCTCGCCCAACGGAATATCGAAATCCATATCTGCGTAGGCCGCGTAAGGTCGCGACTTGCGAATATCCCACGGCACTCCGGAACCTCGCAGCGCGGGTCCGGACAATCCAATCGCGACTGCGTCGTCCGCAGAAATCACTCCTATGCCTACAGTGCGGCTCAACCAGATTCGATTTTCCGAAAGCACCGTTTCGTACTCGTCAAGCCGTTTGGGAAAGTTATTCACAAAACGCTGCACGTCTTCGCTGAAGCCGTCATAAGCGTCGTTAGGCATGCCGCCTACTCGCCACGCGTGACAAGTAAGTCGCGCGCCGAACTGCCGCTCAAAGATTTTCAGTATCTCTTCACGTTCACGGAGGGCCCACAGCAAGACTGTTACCGCGCCAATGTCGAGGGCATGCGTCGCCAGCCACAACAGGTGCGAGGCGATGCGATTGAGTTCCGTAAGGATGGTGCGCAAGTAGTGAGCGCGTGGCGGTACTGCCAGACCCATCATCTGTTCGACAGTCTCAACCCATACCAGTCCGTTGGAAACGGCCGCGATGTAGTCCAACCGGTCCCAATACGGTGCGATCATCGTGTACATGCGGTTCTCGGCAATCTTCTCCATGCCGCGGTGCAAGTAGCCGATATCACAATCGAGATCCATGACCGTTTCGCCATCGAGTTTCAGGATTACTCGCAGCACGCCGTGCGTTGACGGGTGTTGCGGCCCCATGTTCAGCACCATTTCCGGGCTGTCGAGGAGTGTCTCCTGAGTGGTGGCGATTTCTACCTGATGCATATTGTTGTAGCCGCAGACATTCAGTCTGTGATTTTGCTGGTCACCGCACAGACTGAACTCTGTGTGCCATTAAGCTGCCGCCGGGGCCGGCTCGGACGGAACGTAGCAACCGGTTA
>DATENN010000340.1:0-3824 GCA_035275045.1 Pyrinomonadaceae bacterium | reverse complement strand
AAACAGTTGCGCCGCCCGTTTTACTTCGCCGAGCACGCTTGCGTCGCGCGACGTTGAATACGTAATGCCGTAACCGCGACCGGGATCGGGAGTTAGGATCCAGAACATTGCTCCGCCGCTTCCGGCGCGCACGTTACTCTCAAAGTAAGAACGAAACCACTCGATTTGCGAGAAGTTGTTGTAGCCTTCGGGCCCAATTCCAAATTCGCCAAACACCACCGGCTTGTTAATTGAGAACGCCGCGGCTGCCCGATTCTCGACGAATTCGCGAAGCGCAGTAGGCGAGGTTACAAAGCTATCGCTGTCGTCTTTCGGATAATTGTGCACGTCGCAGTAGTCGACGTTCGGCAGTTGGTGGTCCGCCAACCATTCTCGCCGTTCAGCTGCCGTGCGATAACCCCAGTCGCCGGGTGCGATCACGTGGTTGGCATCGAGCGATTTTAGATACGTGCTCATTTCAGCAATCCAGGCGCGGCGCTCAGCCCAACGTCCGGTCACCGCCTGGGCTTCATTCATTAATTCCCAACCAAAGATCGTGGGGTCATCGCGATAAAGAACTCCAGTTATGCTGTTGCGACGTGAAACAACTTTTTCTAAATGCTCCCGATAAAGCCGCCGGGCATTGTCGTTCGTATAAAACGCCATTGCCTTTTCGGGGTTGATGCCGAAGCGGTAATTTGGATCGGCTGCATCGGCAATTCCGGACCAGCGCAGATATTGTGTAACTCCACCCGTGTCGCGCCACCAATTGGCCAAACAGAGTTGCACCCGAAGATTATTCTTTGCCGCCTCAGCAATCACATGATCGAGATGAGCGAACGCTTCTTCATTCCAATTGCCAGGAGCCCAGCGAAAGGGATGCGTGCGTGGCCAGTCTGCAAGGTCAGCGAGAGGCCCAATATCCCCCGGTCCACCTTCACCTGAGGCCCACACTCTGATCACTCGAATGCCGGCCGCTGAAGCCTGGCGCAACGTCTCGGGCATACGCGCGCGATCGTCATCGCGGTACATGATGGCGACGTTCGCGCCGGCGAAGCGAAACGGCTGACCATCAATTACAAACGTGCTACCGCGTGTTTTGACAAAGCTGGACGCGCGTGTGGCGCTGCCGGATGAACCGGCGCAGCCAAAGATAAAAGCCGCACCCACAGCAACTGTGAGCGCGGCTAATGCGAAAAACTTTTTTCCCATCAAGCTAAGATCGACTTATCGTGGCGTTGTGAGCCGGATAAAGCCGATGATTGAACAGATTGCGCCCAGTATCACAAAGAAATTGAAAAACGTGAGCAGCGTAAAGACGAAATTAGTGTCATTCGTCAACACGCCAAATCCAACCGCTAAGAATTGCAGATGAAATAACAACAGGCAGACGGCGCTGAAAGTAAACCAGCGCGTCGATGACCCGAATGCTCGCGCACGCGCAAACCCAAGCACAGTTGCTACCAACCAGCCGATGGCTCCCAGCAAAAACATCGTGGCGATGACTGGACCGAAATACGTCGGTTTGTTGAAGGTGTTCTGCACCTGCGCAAACACTATGACGAGAAAAATCAACATGCGCGTTCTCCTGTCGAGTAGGCTAACAAACTAAGCGCCGTTTGCGCACTTCCGAGCCGCTACGGTGCACAAACGGCGAGTCAAAGGTTTGGTTTTGATAAAAGACTAATAGTGGCGCAACAGCTTTCGGGCGAGCGGACGCTTTGATAAACACAACCGTCCACCGCTATTGCGTGATATGAATTTCCTCTTCCTTGTTCACATGGCCCAGGAAGTAGAGCAACCCACAGATAAAAGCAACCGCTGCGCAACCGAGCGCGATCCAGCCCAAAGAGTGCCCACCCTCAGCATCCGTGAACGTTACGAACCGATAGAAGTAGTAGATCGCACCGCCCGCGGCGAGCAAACCCACAATCGCGAGTAAGATCTCTTTCATTTCAATTGACCTCCGGCAATGAGTTGCTAAGAAGGTTAGGAAAAAGCCGCTTAATGTGGCCAGCATGTTAACGCCAGCCATCGAGGAACGCAAGGGTTTCTCTACCGGCCACGCACAAACTCTCACCTCGATTTCAAAATCACGCGCTTGTCACCCGCGCGACGTGTGATCGAGATACGATCGAGATACTCCAGCAGCGGGATTGCATACTTGCGCGATACGTTCGTCAGCTCCTTGAAGGTCGGAACGTCGATCGAACGATCCGGCTCGTGCTCAGACGCATAATTTATAACCAGCTCGCGCAAGCGGTTCGCTGCAATCTGGTGCAAAAAGAGGTCGGGTTGAATGCGCACGAGCGTGCCGTCGTCTACCAGCATCTGCAAAAGTTTTCGCGCTTGTGTTTGCTGCGACGGCGTAACTCTGGCCCGCTCGAACGCTGACGCAAGGGCAGGCGGTTCAAAAGCCGCGGACTCGTAAGCGCCGGAAATCTGATCACGCAGCGCCGAGTCTTCGGGCGAGAGATCAACCGCGTGATCAAAAGCTCGCACCAGTTCTTTCTCGACGGTTATTGCGTTAGCCGTTTCCAGTTGATGCATTACGGCTCGAAAAACTTCCGGCGCAACATGACTAAAAATACGTTCGCGCAGCAGTTCGCGTGGCAACCCGCGCGATAACGGATCGGTTTGATGATGTTGTCGAACTTGATCCAGGACGGATTTGCTTAGTCCTTCGAAGTGCGTCGCTGCGATAAAGCTATCGCCCATATCGATAACGCCCCCGCTTTTGATTGCTTTATCCAGAGCGGCCAAGACGACACTTTGCTTCAGTCCAGTGCGCGCAACTAAATCTTTAACAGTCAAACCACGTTCACCTGCTGCGACAACGAATGCGACAAGTGTTTTTGAACGATCGGCGTGGACCAGTTGGTTCAAGTGCGCTTCGATCTTCGCGAGATTTCGCCGGCGGTGCCGCAACGCAAAAGGATCGAGCACCACTCCACCGCCGATCGTTACTGATGGCGAATAAGAACGAATGATAAAGTGCTCGCCCTGCACGGCGACGACCGCAGTCTCAAGGCGCAGTTGCGCGAAACCTGATTCGCCTGCAGAGATATTTGCTGCTTTGTTTAGAACGCTGATGCGGCCTAGAACTTCTGCCGAGCCGAGGTGCACTCTCAGGCGCGCGCGACTTCGTATAGATCGCGGCGCACTCTTAAGAACCTTGAGCTGAACGTCAAGAACTTGCGACGGTCGCAACGCGCCCGCTTCTGCGAGAACCATTCCCCGTTCGACATCGTTGAGTTCTATTCCCGCAAGATTGACGGCAGTCCGTTGTCCAGCGTGCGCTGCCTGTACCGTTGCGCCGTGAACCTGAACACCACGCGCGCGAACTTTGACTGCCGTCGGCAGCAGCTCTAATTCATCGCCTTCGGAAATTGAACCAGAAACAAGTGTGCCGGTGACGACGGCGCCAAAACCCTTCATTGAAAAAGCGCGGTCTATTGGCAGACGCATAACAAAATCTTTCGACCGTGGCGCAATCTCGTTCGCGAGCTCGCGTAAAGTGGCACGCAACGCGTCCAGGCCGGCGCGATTTTTTGCGCTGACAGAAACAACCGGCGCGCTTTCGAGAAATGAGCCGGAGGTAAGTTCTTCCACTTCGCCGCGGACAAGCGTCAGTAATTCTTCCTCGACGAGATCCGTTTTCGTCAGCACTACCAAACCGTGCTTCACGCCCAGCAAACGGCAGATATCAAAGTGTTCGCGTGTCTGCGGCATAACGCCCTCGTCGGCGGCAACAATTAGCGCCACTGCATCGATGCCGTGGACGCCCGCCAGCATGTTTTTTACAAAACGCTCGTGTCCCGGCACGTCGACAAAACTGACTTGCA
>DATENN010000339.1:0-4835 GCA_035275045.1 Pyrinomonadaceae bacterium | reverse complement strand
AAAGAGGGGTTGACGTCTGACTTTGATAATAAAGACAAGCTGCTTGACCTCACGCTATTCAACTCGTCGCATGACGCAGAAAACCCGACTACGCTCAAAGAGTATGTTTCGCGAATGCCCGAACATCAGAGCGAGATCTTTTACTTGACCGGCGAGTCGCGCGTGACCGTGGAAAACTCTCCACAGCTGGAGGGCTTTAGAGAGAAGGGCTACGAGATTCTGTACTTGACTGATCCCGTCGATGAATTGGTGGTCCAGTACATTACGGAGTATGAAGGCAAGCGGTTACAGTCTGCGGCTAAGGGAGTGGCCCATCTCGGCGATGCTGAAGAGAAAGAACGGCTCGAAAAGGAAGTTAAAGAGAAAGAGGAAGAAGCTGCGGATCTCTTGCAGTTCCTGCAGAAGACCCTCGACGAACACGTCAAGCAAGTTCGCATTTCGGGTCGGTTGACCAGCTCGCCTGCCTGCCTTGTGGGCGCCGAGCACGACTACAGTCCGCAATTGGAGAGGCTTCTGCTCATGGGAAAAGGCGCGGGTCCAAAGCAACGTCGGATCATGGAGCTGAACCCGAAACATGAGATTTTCACGAAGATGCAGGAACGATTTCGCAAAGACAAAAATGATCCGCTGCTGGTCGACTCTGCCGAATTGTTGTTGGCGTATGCGATGCTGGCAGAGGGCTCAGAGTTACCGGCCCCGGTGCGCTTCAACCGCTTGCTGGCAGACATGATGACGCGCACGCTCTAGTCAACTCTGCCGAGTAGGCACAGTACCGAGCGCGGTAGCGCCGGGTCTGTGGGGCTTCGCTTGACAACCCTTGGCGAATCATTAGAATCGACCGTGCTCAAAGCGGGAGTAGCTCAGTGGTAGAGCATCGCCTTGCCAAGGCGAGGGTCGCGAGTTCAAGTCTCGTCTCCCGCTCCACGAAATCAGATGAAGGCGGGCGGATGAAGGACGAAAGCGTCACAGCTTTCTTTAGGCTGCTTCATCTTTCCGCCTTCATCCTTTATTCTTCCAATATGGCGGCGTAGCCAAGTGGTAAGGCAGAGGTCTGCAAAACCTTTATTCATCGGTTCGATTCCGATCGCCGCCTCCAAGCACAACTTCACATAACATCAAACTAACGCTCCATCTATAGTGCGCGCCGTAGTTGCTGTAGTATCTACCTAACGAAACCGCAGTCGAGAAGAAGCTTTACCTCAAAAGTATGAATCGCACTTGGAGCGGGTCATCTTTGAAGCATCGTTCGATGTCAAGAACTTTTAGACATCGAACAACGCTTCATAGATGACCCGGATCCAAGAAGTACCCGATATGAAAATCATCACCTCGGCTCTGGCCTTATTAACAGTGCTAAGTGTTTCGAGCTTGGCGCAAACTTCGTCCACCCCTGAAATGGTGCTTCAAATCAACCGCTTTAGTTGGGGCGAAAGCGTCTGGCCCTCCTGGTGTGACGGTTGTTCCGAGCCGCAAATATCAAAGGATTACAGATGGAGCCACCGCGCGGGCGCCGGTGACTTCTCGGTGTGGATCGTTCTGAAAAACCTGGGCAGTAAACCAATCAAATCAATCAGTATCGATTTCATCTTTCGCGAAACCGCAACCGACCGCGAGTTCCTGACTTATAATTTTCGAATCGAAAAGTTGATCGGCCGTGGTAAGACTAAGGACATACGGCATAAGATCGCGAAGGACAAAGAGCCGGACAACTTCCAACCGCTGGGGCCGAGTTACGAACTCCTCGATCGCACGCGTTTCTGCGGCAATGGTCCGTTAGCTCTCGACCGAAAGACCAGGCAACTGGTGAGAATTCGGGACAACGAGAAACTTCTAAAAATAATCCCCTGCTATTACTTACCTAATGTGACTCGGATAGAGTACACAGACGGTTCTGCCTGGCAACCATGATTGCAGAGCGCGACTTATGACCGAGGGCGACCGAAAAACAAGACATAGCCATCGGCGTCCTTGAGCTCGAAACCACGCAAACCATCATCGGTGTCTTTCAGTGGCTCGGAAAACTCGACATTGCGCGAAGCAAACTCGGCCGCCAGTGCGTCAGGATCCGGAACGGCGACGAATGCGTCCCAGCGGGCGATACCTTTTTTGACGTCTCGCGTGTAGTTCGGCAGTGGCGATACGCCAACGGCTTTGAGCAGGATCTGCGCCCCGCCCCGGCGAACGATGCCGAAGAAGATATCCTCAGGAGCAGGCCCCTGGAAGGTTATCTCAAACCCAAGCCGGTCTCGGTAAAACGAAAGCGAGGATGGTACGTGGTTGACGATAAAAAAGGGTGAGATCCCGGAAATCTCTGCTTGTATCATGTGAACTCTCTCCTGCTTTTACGCTCCAACACCAACAATACACAAATAACATTGACGCCGTAAGCTTTTCGCATTATCCTCGCCGCCGCTCAAGTCAGGTTTAATTACAAGTACAACTCACGCTTTATCTTCATCTTGCTTAATCGCAGTGATCTCATTCTTCAAACTACAGCGGGACTAATGTGAAGGAGGAACAAACAATGGTGGAAGCTGCGCAGATCACGCGTTATGAAAGGGTCAAGCAGATTCTCGACCGCGCTGCCGGCGAATCGACCGCGGATTATGACGGGCATCCCAAGTTCTGGAATCTACAATTGCCGGAATTTCTCGACGTCGAAATCCACGGCATCCGGATGATCGCGCCGGCGCCAGCGGAAGCCGAACCTGCCTCCTCCTGCTGCCACTCGGCCACAGGAAAGGCGCCCGCGACAAAACGAAGCGCACAATCCGGTCTGATCAAAGGACTACATGGCGCGGCGCCGTTTGATGGTAACCAGTACCCGCGTCTGATGTGGGGAGGCAAAACCGTTTCCCAGGACGACATTAGTTTCATCGCCGAATGGATTGACGACGGCTGTCCTGATAAAGATCGTCAGACCTCATTCCCAGTCGAAGGAACAATAAAAACAAGCAAAGAAACCGTCGAGGCAACTAACGTCGAAGAGGCTGCCCGAACGTTCGATGTCTACGACTCGCCAAACGAGTATGCCTACAAACACGGCGAGCTGAAGCAGCGCATGAATCTCGACTGCATGTCCGCAACGGAGATCGAGAAATTTCGCTGGGCCTTTCGCGAACTCTATAACCTCAACAAGTGGACCGAAGATCGACGCAGCTACAACAACATGGCCCTCATCCATCAGAACCACTGCCAGCATGGATGGGAGCGCTTTCTTCCCTGGCATCGCATTTATCTATACGAATTCGAGCAAACACTTCAGGACGTCTGCCCCGGCGTCACGCTCCCTTACTGGGACTTCACGATGCCACAGTATTGTCCGGAAAAGCCGGAGAACGGCGACATAATCCCGCTTTCTTATCAGGCCTACCTGACGAACGAATCGCTCGAGTTTCTCGAAAAGGCCGTGCCCCCGTTGCCTGCTTCAGCAATCCAAAAGCTACGCAAGGGAATGGTTGACGAACATAAGCGCTATCCATCGCAACAAACGTTCTTCAACGCCGTCGCCGAGCTGACTGACAAGAAATACACGGTCCTGGAACATCGCGAGCGTTTTATCGATGCGCTGCTTGCCGCCAACTCGCTCTGGTATCCACTCCGTTATCCATCCGAGTTCGGCAAAGGAACCATGAACACGGTAATCCGCTACCACTACCCAACCGCGGCAGACATCGACCAGATACTCTCCCTGCGAACATTTCGTGACTTCGGTGGCGGCAGTTTCTACGACGATTCCTTTGGCTTCCTGGATCAGAACCCGCACAACACAATGCACATCTGGACCGGCGGTCAGAATCCCACTCCGGAAAAAGACGAGGAACCAGAAGGTAATGCGACCAAGCGCGATCTCGCCTTAACACGTAACACCAGCGTGCGCGTGGCGGGCCGGCGTCCACACTCGCGCGACGATCTTTACAGCCAACCGAGCAACGGCGACATGTTCAGCAACCTGACCGCCTCGTTCGATCCGATCTTCTGGCCCATACATTCCAATATCGATCGCATCTGGCACGAATGGCAAACGCGCAACCCACACGCTTTGCCACTCGATCTCGATGCAGTGCTCACGCCTTGGAGCTACACCATTGCCGACACGCTCAACATGGCGCGTTTCGGGTACGAATACGTTAAATGTGCCTTCGTGATCCCGGTGGGCCTGGCGGCGCCAGTGGGCCGCTTCGTTTCAAAACCGATTGGGCTTCCCGAAGCAGTCCGGAGCTCATTTGAACAAGCAGAGGTCAGGCTTCATCGAGTACCGCAGTTGCCTCGCTCCTGTTTCATCCGTGTGTTCCTGAATCTGCCTGACGCAAACGCATCGACTTCGATCGAGGACGCTCATTACGCCGGTTACCTCGCAATCTTTGGTCACGCAGATTGCATCGGCGGCCCCGGGCATTGCGATCTGCCACCCAATCAGCCACGCAAATACGATCAGCGCCCACGCCATCACAACACCCCGCGCAATCATCGCGTGAATGTAACCAAGACCGCGAAACGTCTCATCGACGAAGGCGCTACGTCGTTGCAAATCACCCTCGTGGTGATCGGCGCGGATTACTGTGAAGACTCCGACTTGCTGCGGCTCAACAGTGTTTGCCTCGACTTTTTAGATTAAGGAAGAAGATGTCTCACGCAAAGGCGCAAAGCGCTGCCGCGTTGCTAAGGTTTTCTTATAGCTTTGCGCCTTTGCGTGAAAACAAAGGAGCTGGAACGTAAATGCCTACCACATATCGAATCCATCCGGGCATCGGCATTGCGCGCCTCGGCAATAGTCCCGACGCCTTCTGCATTACTCCGGAAGAACCAGCCGCGTTGCCGATCGATTGTGATAG
>DATENN010000338.1:0-9985 GCA_035275045.1 Pyrinomonadaceae bacterium | reverse complement strand
GGATTGCTGCTTGCTCGTTAGCTGACAGTTGTCGCGCGCTCGCGCCTGCGAGCAACAGCGCACCCAAAAAATCTTGGACGCGACGTGAATCATCTGCAAAGGTCATGACGCAAGCCGTGGCCGAAGGTTGTGCGGTATTGTTGATTGAAACGCCGTTAACGAGCGAGGGGTACCTAGCCACATCGTCGGCGCTCCCAATTACGATCTGACCTTTCGCTAAACGGGCAGTGAACTCGCTTTCGCTATTCGTGAATGTCTGCGATTGTGCGTTCCAGTCAGTCCGCGCGTAACCCATCGCTGTTAGTAGTTCTGCCATCCCTCGATCATCGTTGGAGCCTGCAATCAATAATGAATTCGACGAACCCTCAATTCGAGCTGTTGTTACCGGACTACGTGCGAGACCAAAAAACTTCATAGGATCGCTGACGCCATATGGCAATAAAGCGGACTTGAATAGCGCAGTAAAGAGAATGGCCGAAACGGCATCAACATGCGAAGAAACCGCAGTATTCAGGGCTTGCCAAGCTATGTCGGGATGCGCGAAACGATAGACGGTCTGTGAGGCTGTCCCTGCCTTGACGTCCACGGGTTCAACCGTCGGAAGGGTTGCGAATGCATTATCAAGTTGCGCAATCACCGATCGCTGAATAGCAATGTGATAGCGGTCCTCAATCCCTGCACCGGAAACGCGGCACGTCCAACCCAGATTGCCGATGATGTTTGCAGCGCTTGTGGTAACAAGCCGCGATAATTCGGCGTTATCAGGTGCATGGCCCAGAACCAAGGGCAGTGCGGCGGAAAGTAATTGCGGACTGCTCTTCGCTGGAACATATCCCAGGGCGAGTGTGTCCGAAGTAACGATCGCTTTTCGCAGGTTCTGAAGTTCACCGTCACCCAGCAGATTCGATTCGTGACCTAACACTACACGAACTACTTTTTGAACCGACCGTTCCGTGTTACCGATGATCAGGACAGATCCTACGTGCGTCGCGACAATTTGCCGCGTGCTGTTCGGCGCACTCCATTCGGAAAATTCCTGGCCATCGATCAGTTTTCGGCTGACAGTAGGTGTGCCGAATATCGTTTCGCTGAATTTCTGAAGAGCCCGCTGCATCGGACCATTGACACGACTCCCGGAGGTGTGGGTCTCAATGATCAGCGCACCTTCAGGCTTAACAGTTACCGTGTCTGCTTCGGTGGTGGTCCCGAATTGTGTAATGACAATTGCTAGCTGCGCTCGAGAGAGAATTACCGTGTCTGAAGGTCCAATACCCGTCCAGCGGACAAAACTTCGAAACCAGTGACCGCCGGACGCAGTTACGGGCGACCTGTTAAGTATTTTCAATGCGTCTGTGTTATGAAGCGCGTCGATAATTGCGGTTGGATTGTTTGCCTCGAGATACAGAAGCGAGTCCGCCGGAGCATATCGTGCCAAATCGACGCTTACTGGCCGCATCCACCACAGCCATACTGCAACGATAAATATGAGGCTTAGAACCGCTATGAGAAGAAGTCGGGGACGTGACATTCACCGCATCCTAACTGCGGCATTCACCAGGCGCAAGGCTAACCGGTTGACGACGACAGATTTTTTGGAATTAACGGTTATAGTTCCAGAAATCAGTCTTTTAATGACGCTGAAACGACGTTAAAATCCACATGTACCTACAGTTAAACCGTGCAAAATAGTGGTTGACAAGGTTGATTGTGTCCTGTAGTCTGCTTGGCGACGGCAGCGACGAGCTGCTCAATCGGTTCCTTTCCAGCCTCGTTTCGTTTTCCAGCCTGAATCGTTCAGGGGCTGACTCCCAATTAAATCCGTGATCGAACAAGCGCCGCAGGCGCGTCCCACCTTAGCGTCATCATCCTGCAGCTAAACACCTCGAAGGAATTTGGTTTTGAAAAGCGAAAAACAACCTACTGCGACCAAAAGCAAGAGCAGAGTTTCTCGAGCCATGAAAGCTCGGGCGCGTCTGCGGCAACAGCATCGAATGCGTTCTCTCTTCCTCGTGAGGAATAAATAGACATGTTTAAGAAAAGTATGGGCAAGAAAAACCTGGTGGGCCTCGACATTGGTTCGAGTTCCGTAAAGGCCGTAGAGCTTCAGAAAAAAGGTAACAGCCTTCAACTCGTTAACCTCGGTGTTGAAAACCTCCAGGCAGACACGATCGTTGATGGCCAGATCATGGAGCTCAACAACGTGTCCAATGTAATCAACAATATTTTTACCGAGCACCAGATTAAAACTCCGCGGGTCGCCGCCGGCGTCAGCGGGCACTCGGTCATCGTTAAGAACATCGTGCTTCCGCAAATGAGTGAAGACGAATTGCAGGAATCTTTCAGCTGGCACGCGGAAGAGCACATCCCTTTCGACATCTCTGATGTGAACCTTGATTACCAGGTCACGAGCAGCTCGTCTGACGCACTGAACGTGCTGATGGCAGCTTGCAAGAGCGACAAGATCGCAAACATGAAGCAGGCAATTCAATTAGCCGGCAAACAACCCATCGTTATCGATGTCGATTCGTTTGCGCTGCAAAACTGCTACGAGGTCAACTATCAGCCGAAGGCGGGCGAAGTCGTTGCGTTACTCAACATCGGCGCGTCGACCATGAACATTAACATTCTGAACGGCACGCGTTCGGTATTTGCGCGCGATGCTTCGGTCGGTGGCAGCCAGTACACCAGCTTGCTTCAAAAAGAATTAGGCTTGACGTTTGAACAGGCCGAAGCAGTAAAGCGCGGATACCCTCTACCCGAAGGCATCGAGCCTCGTCCGATTCAGCCAATCATCGAGACGGTTTCTGACATCCTCGCCCTCGAAATCCGCAAGACCATGGACTTTTATCGTGCAACCGCGGAAGAGAACGAAGAAGCCATCCAGAAGATTCTCGTATCCGGTGGCGGTTCGAAATTGCCCGGTTTGCCGGAATATCTGGCCAAGCGGTTTGAGATACCGGTCGAGTTGTTTGACCCTTTCCGTCAGATTCAAGTCGACGGCAGAAAATTTGATCCCGATTACATGAGGGAGATCGTCCCGGACATGGCTATTGCCGTCGGTCTCGCGTTGAGAGGAGTTGAAGCGGCATGATCAAAATCAATTTAGTCGAATCCATCACCGATCGTCCCACCGGTGCAGCGATGGTTGAAGCGCGTGTAGCCAACCCGCGTATCCAAACATTGTTACTCGCCGCCACGGTCCTCGGACTCTTCGTGGTCGGCGCAAGTTACGACTACATGAGCTCACGCTCGAATCATGAAACTGCGCGAGTTGAACTTGAAAAACAACGCGCGATCAATCTACAGATGCTCGCAGTAAACAAGGAGCAATCTGATCTGGAAAAGAAAGCACAGGAAATCCAGAGCCGAATCGATGCGATTAAGAAGTTGCGAGAAGCACAGCAGGGCCCGAGCGCTGTTTTACGCGAAATCAAATATCGTTTCGATAGCGTTCCGGGTTTGTATTTGAAGAGTGTGCAGCAAAAAGACGGCGAGTTAACGATTAAGGGGTTGTCCCCGAATGAATACTCGGTTACACGCTTTGGCCAAAGTTTGGAGTTCTCGTCCGGACTTTTCACGAACCTCAACATTGAAACACAGCGTGAAGCGGTACAGCCGACTGGCAATACCGCAGCCGTTGTGGATCCGACCGCGCCGATGCCAGAAGTTATCTCGTTCACAGTGAAGTGCAACTACGGTCCCAAACCACAAAACCAAGCCGCTACCCTTGCGACCTCAAATCAAGTTGCGAAGAAGTAGTTAAGTCATCCCGACTAAGAGAGCGGGAAAGGAATCAAAAGAGATGAAATTAGGTAACCTCAAAGCGATGCCATGGTACGTGCGACTCGCAGTATTCGTCGCAGTCGCTGGAGTCTTCTACGCCGGCTTCTGGTATTTCATGACGCGCCCAACTCGTGCGGAAACTCAACAGTTCAACGACGAGATCGCGCAATTGAAACCGAAGAATGCTCAGGCCCAGATCGCTTCGCAACGGTTGAACGAGTTCCGCGCCGTTTACAACGCGCGCCAGGAAGAGTACGAAGAACTTAAGGCACTGTTGCCCGAACAACGTGAAATCACGATGGTGTTACAGGGCGTCCAGGATCGTGCTCGCACGAATGGTCTGGTCTTGAAAAAGTTCACGCCGAAAGATGACGTTCAGGAAGGGAATTACAGCGGAAAGAAAATTGAAGTAAGCGTAACCAGTTCGTTCGCGTCGCTTCGATCATTTTTTGAGCAGTTGGCCCATTATCAACGCATTGTTTCCGTAACCAATTTTCAACTGAACCAGGTTGACAAACAAAACTCGCGTCAAACCGTCGATGCTACGTTCGACCTGACCGCGTACTACGTGTCCGCAGAAAAATTGAATAAGCCAGCGACAGCCCAACCAGCGAGTTCCGGACAAGTTCCTCCGGCCGCAACCGCGCCAGCACCTGCCAAGTAAGCGATTCAAAAACAGGACAACCATCATGAAATATCAAACGAAAACTTTCTTACCCGCGATTCTGATGGTGCTTTGCGCCGCCATTGGCTTCACTGGCTCCGTTCAAGCGCAAGACAGCAAGGAGTCAAAAGCGTCACAGCGCTCATCCTCAGGTGGTCGCGATCCGTTCCGCAAATACGAGCCACCGCGTCCGGTCGTTAAGAAATCAGGCCTCATAGTGCCCCCCTCAGTTCAGGAACGAATCGAGCAATACAAAGCGCAGAAAATCGCGGCGATGAATGCTCATATCGCAGCTCCGAAGCCGACCATCGCGTTTTTGCTGAATGAGATCCAGGTCGTCGGCATCTCGCGGTCGCCTCGTGGATATGCGGCGATAGTCGAAGCGTCGCCGATCAAACTCGCCTACGTTATCTACCCTGGCGAACGTTTTTATGATGGCCAACTCGTGGCGATTGAAGACAATCGTTTGATCTTTCGTCGTGAGACGGTTTTTGCGGACGGCAGACGAGAACGTTCGGTCGAAATGAAGCCACTGCGGCAGCCAAGCACAGTGGAAGCACTTGCCGCCGTCAAGTCCCAGCCATCACAGGCGGCTGCTGCTGATGAAAAGAAGTCGGAAAAGCCCACCGCTGACAAGCCTTAAGTTCTGTTTCGAATTCCTTCGAAACACTCCCAGCGTAGTTATTCTTCAGTACCAATCCCGCTACGCAATTGACAATTAACCCCGGACTAGCCGCGTGTGCGGCGCGCGCTTCAAGCTGAAGGCAGCAAGGGCGTAACGTGTGGCGGTTTCAGTCCTGCAATTCCCTTAAGGAGGGAAAGATGTTCTATCTGCCTCGTATCCAACAAGCCATTAAAAGGATGACGCTCGTCCTTGCGTTCATTTGTTTTGGCGCTGCCCAAAGTTTCGCCACTGGCGACAGCTCGGCCACGCCGGCAACCAGCACTGGTGAAGCGATTAGCGAAGCTGCTGAACAACAGCCTTCGCCGACGCCGATTATGACGCCCAGCATCTCGCCAGCCTCCAACCAGACGACCCAGTCACAGCAGGGACGGCAGTATGGCCAGCCGGGCTTTGTTGGCGAACCAATCAATCTCAATGTGGTGAACGCCGACATTCGTGACATCTTGAACTACATCACCGAACAGTACGGCGTGAACTTTGTCATTGACACCTCAGTTGCTGCGGTTCCGGTGACTGTGAACGTGCAGGACGTGCCATGGAATGTCGCGCTGGACGCGGTGCTTAAGGCGAACCGCCTTGGCATCGAAACCAACGGGAACATCCTGCGTGTAGCAACGACCGAAGTCCTGGCCAAAGAATCAGAAACGCAGAAGCTGATCAACGACTCGCGGCTCGATGCTTCGCCATTGGTTACCGAGTTTATCCGACTGAATTACGCGCGTGCCTCCGGTACGTTGGCCCAAGCGGCTGGTTCCACCGGCGCGTTTTCGGGTGGCTCAACCAATCTTAGTTTTAGCGGCGGCGCTGGTGGCGATGCCACCGGCGGCAGCGGCGACCAAGGCTTGTTGCCCATCATCTCGCGACGCTTGTCGCGACGCGGCTCGATCGAAGTCGACGGTCGCAGCAATACGCTAATCATTACCGATGTGAAGGAAAACATTGACGCGATTCGGCAGCTCGCCGCCATTCTGGATCAGCCAGAACCGCAGGTTGAGATTGAAACCCGCATCGTCATTGCTCAACACAACTTCAGCCGTGACCTTGGCGCGCAGTTATCCGCTGGCGTCGTCAACCTCGGCCGGGGTGGATTAGCTAACATCTCTACACTCCCTGCGACCTCGTCGTCGTCTGGCAGCGGTTCGGGCAGTGGCAGCGGTTCAGGAAGTGGCGGTTCCGGTAGTGGAACGCAGGGCATAAACAGCGGTCCGAATCCATTTGGAGTTTTTGGTGGATTGGCCGGAACTAATCAACCGATCGGTGCCTTGGGCGCTGCGGCCGCGAATACAGTTATTGGTTTGACGACCGGACTATTTGGTACTGCTCAGATCAGTGCCTTAATCACGATGGCGGAAACTCGCGGCGAAGCGAAAACAGTTGCAACTCCGCGCGTAACGGCGCTGAACAATCGGCCAGCGCAGATCGAAAGTGGTTCGCAGATTCCGGTGCAGACCACACAAGCTGCGAGTGGAACTGCGGTTGTTACGACAACTTTCGTTTCGGTGCCGCTTCGTCTGTCCATCACGCCGCAAATCACTGACGTCGGCACTGTGGTGTTGCGCGTCACAATCGAAAACAATACCATCAATACCGGCATTGCGGTCGGCGGCGTTCCGGGTATTGACACCCAGCGCATGCAGTCTGAAGTGCTGGTTCCAGATGGCGGCACCACGGTCATGGGCGGTGTATTGGCCGATACCGAAGGTGAAACTCGATCGAGAACCCCTGGTCTTGCTTCGATTCCAATCATTGGAAATATGTTCAAGCGCAAGTTAACTACGCGCCAGAACAGCGAGATCCTTTTCTTCATCACGCCACACATTTATCGGCCGGACTATCAGGGTCGTCCGACCTCGGGTACGGTCAGCAACGGACCAAGAACGACACAGATCTCTCAGCCGGTTCCACTTGGCAACCCGCAGAGCAACACGCCCACCCCGACACAGTTGCAGCAGCAAGCCGCTCCGCAAACAACGCCGCAAGGCTTGAATGCTCCGGCTCCTAATGCAGCGCCCGTCACCACGCCGAGTGCACGGCCGGGCAGTTTGGGTGGTCAACGTCCGTAAGGATCAACGTCATGTTTAAGGAAGTACTCGAAACAATTATTGAGCACACTGAGGGCAGCCTCGGTGCACTCATCATGGGCATCGACGGCATCGCGGTGGAACGCTCGCTCAAACAAGCGGGACAGGAAGCCAATCTCGACGTCGCTGCGGCGGAATTCACGTCGCTGGTTCGCAGCGCGCAAAAAGCCGGCAACGATACCGGTCTTGGCGCTTTGCATGAACTCGTCATCGCTCTCGATGGCGCAGTTCTGTTGGTTAGGTTGTTAGGCCGCGAATATTTTGTCGTTCTGGCGATCAGCCCGGAAGGTAATCTCGGTCGTGCTCGTTTTGAACTTCGAAAAGCTGAACTACAAATGGCCAGCGAATTTTCGATGTAACCGTCTTACATGTGAATAAGGAAAAGCCGCTACCGAAAGGCAGCGGCTTTTTCATTTGTGCATCCTACGGCAGATGCACGTAAGGCATGCCGCGCAGGATAATTCGTTGTCTGCGCGCGACGCGACGAGGGTTGACTTGCGGATTAAAAACTGTGCGTGGATTTGGAATCATCGCGGAAAGAAACGCCGCTTCGTTCACACTCAGAGCTAATGCAGGTTTGTGAAAGTAATGTTGCGCTGCCGCCTCTGCACCATAAATCCCGTCACCCCATTCAATGACATTGAGATAAAGCTCGAGGATGCGGCGCTTATTTAATTCGCGTTCAAGGAAGATCGTTAGGATCGCTTCCTGTCCCTTTCGAAAAAACGAGCGCTGCGAAGATAAGTAGAGGTTCTTCGCCAACTGCTGGGTGATTGTTGAGGCGCCACGTTTAAAGTCAGGCAGATTTGGCAACCAATCATCATTCTCGCCTTCTTTCTTAGCTTCTTTGGCGGCTTCGCGCATGCCCTGGTCCCAAACCTTTTGAATTGCGCCGTAATCAAACCCGTGATGCGTTACGAAATCGGTGTCTTCACCCGCGATTACCGCACGTTGCAAATTCGGCGAGATGCGTTCAAGTGGAACCCAGAGCTGTTCGCGCAGCGGTTCGTGTCCTTTCGCTCTCGCCTCTGCCGCGCGGGTTTCGATTAGCGAGGTGGTGACGGGCGTTTCGTCCTTCAAACGCGAGATGCGAATGAACATGATGACCTGAAAGGCCAGAAAGCCAACGAGCAGACCTGCTATCAGCAAAAACAAAACCTTTAGGATTTTGCGCATGATTAGCGAGCGCGTTGGCGCGGGTCGAGATATTCCCGCAGGCCATCACCGATGAAATTAAAGGCAAGCACGGTCAAGGCTATGGCGATGCCGGGGAAGATCAGAGCGTGTGGGGCGGCTTGAAGCGTTGAAAGATCGCGCGCTTCTTCGATCATCACTCCCCAGGAAGGCGCGGGTGGAGGTACACCCAAACCCAGAAAGGAAAGCGAGGCTTCCGACAATACAGCTCCCGCCATTCCCAAACTGGCCTGGACGATCAACGGTTGAATGGCGTTCGGCAGTATATGGACCAGCAGGATCCGTTTGTCACTCGCGCCGAGAGCGCGCGCAGCTTGGACGAAATCGTACTCGCGTACCTTTAAAACCTGGCCGCGAATCAGGCGCGCGTAGCCGACCCAGCCAATAATGCAAAGTGCGAGGATCAATTTGTTGAGGCCAGCTCCGAGGAACGCAACCATGGCGATGGCAAGCAACAACCCCGGAAATGCGAGGAACACATTGAAGACGTAACCCGAAACAATCCGATCGATCCAGCCTCCGTAGTAACCAGCGAGTGCGCCCAGGAAAGTTCCAAGCACCGCGGACACGGCGACGACGACTATCCCAACTTCGAGAGAGATGCGCGCGCCGAAAACTACACGAGAAAAAATGTCGCGTCCGGTTGAATCTGTACCGAAGAAATATTGCGAAGAAGGAGGCAGGTAACGCAACGAAAGATTAGTGGCGCCGACGTCATGCGTTGCGATCCATGGTGCGAACAACGCGACAAGGACCAGTACCGCCACAATGATCAAACCAAAAATCGTTAACCTGTTCATATCGGTTCACGAAACGCGAATGCGCGGGTCCAGCCAGCGATACATCATGTCCGTCAACATGTTGGCGAGAATATAGGTCATGCTGATGACCAGGACGCAGCCTTGGACCACCCGGTAATCACGCTTGCCGATTCCATCGTCAACGAGAAGCAGACCCAACCCTGGCCAGCCAAATATTTTCTCTGTGATGATTGCGCCCGCCAGAAGTATTCCGAGTTGTAATCCGAGAATAGTAATCACCGGGATCAAGCCATTCTTCAGAACGTGTTTGTAGACGACCTTTGTCTCACTTAAACCTTTGGCGCGGGCCGTGCGCACGTAGTCTTCACCCAGTTCCTCGATCACAGAGGAACGAACCATGCGCGTGAGAATGGCCGCAAGGGCAGCTCCGAGCGTCACTGACGGCAGAATAAAGTCGGTCCAATCAAAGCGGCCGGACGGCGCCAGCCAGCCAAGTTTGACGGCGAAGATATAGACGAGCATTGGACCGATCACAAAGCCCGGCAAACTGATTCCTATCAACGCCACGATCGACGCTACATTGTCGATCCACGTGCCTCGATTCTTTCCAGCAATCACACCGAGCGGAATGGCAATTAGAATCGCGATGAAAAGCGCGGCTATCGCCAATTGAATGGTGGCGGGATAGCGCTCGAGAATCAGTTCACTTACCGGACGGTCAGTACGAAACGAGCGACCCATATCCCCGTGAAGCAGAGCAACCCAGTATTCGGTGTAACGATTGTTAACGCCGTGCCACTGGAAATGTCGTTGATTG
>DATENN010000337.1:0-11801 GCA_035275045.1 Pyrinomonadaceae bacterium | reverse complement strand
TTGCTGGGCAAGAAATCCGGATGGGCCAACTTCGGTCAGATTTTGAAGCTCAAAAAGGACTTCGCAGTCAGTGCCTTCGCGATAACCGTGGACGACTGCCTCGCCTTCTTCGTCGTATTCAGTCAAGGCCCAGGGCGTAATTGTTTGGATATAGCGAGCGCGAAAACCGGGACGGCAGTCAGCGTAGAAAACCTCGCCACCACCCGATTCGTAGAGCACCGTCCAAACTTCGAGTCCATCTCCGAGTTTCCAGCAGCGGCCGTGTAAGACGGCGCCGCGGCGATTCAATTGTGTTGCCTCACCCTGATCGCCGGCGCGTTCAGCAAGGTAGTTGAACGCTTTCTCGCTTGGTACTTCCAACCCGATTGTCGCAAACGCAGCGTTCATAAATTGAGATATTGAAAGTTAACGGCGTCCGGCGGCCCGTTTACGGGGATGCTCGCGATCGATGTCAATCTCGCTGTTGACTGGAGCAGTAGTGCGGCGGCCACGAATAATTCGCTCAGGCCCTCGGGCCGGGCGTCGGCCAGATCGCACCATCTCGGAAAAGAGATCCACGTCGTAATCAACTTCACGCGACATCTCCTCGCGAATCGTGTGCAGCACTTCAAGAAACTTGGGACGTCTATACATGAAAACTATTTTTTCGTTTCGGTAGCTTCGGAAACCAGAAACTCGGGTGTCACGATCATCGGCACATAAAATCCGGCCGCAGTGTTAAAGAGCCGTATGCGTGCCTGCCGTCGCACATTTGCCAGATGACCAAAATTCCAGGTCAACAAGTAATCGATCTTGTGACAGGAAGCAATGGCTACGTGTAAAGCATCGGCAATGTACTTGCGATGAAATATACCCCGCGAAATATATCCTTCAGCAAGAATGGACGCCTCTTCTGTGAGTTCAACACACTCCAGATCGGAAACGAGCTTGAGATAAGAAGCGCGATGTGGTTCCGCGACTCGTTCAAGCTCACGAGTGACGAGTGGCGAAATTACCGCGCGGTAATCCGGCATCTCGTGTTCCCACCAGCGAATTGTTAAATCGCGCCGGAACGGTTCGCCGTTGTCCAGGTATGCTCCGATTACGGACGTTTCGAGGTACAGACTCTGCTTCATTGCTAATCCATCCGCGGGTCCAGCGTTTCACCCGATTTAGCCGTTTTGTTAAGCGGCTCAAGCCGGATCAACCCATGCTGGAAATCAAACGACAAGCGGAAGTGTGCCAAAAAATTTCCGCCGAGAATTCCATTTTGAGTAAAGCCCGCTGTCTCGTTTACTGCATCCATGTCGAGCACCGCGGCAGTTATTTGTTCGCGAGTGAAACTTCCCAACATCACTTTTGGCAGCAGCAGCGTTTTCACGTCGTCGGCGATTCCGGCAGCGCCGTACACGCGCATGCGAGCCGGAGCTATGTAGTCAGTCAACTCTTCTTCAGCGACGAGCTTTTCCGACACTACTGAAACACTCGCACCCGTATCGATGATGAAGTTGAGCGGTTTTTCAATGCCTTCCAAGTGTACTTCACCACTTAGAAAACCGCTCGAGGTGGTGCGTACCGGGATTTCGATTACATCAGTCCGCGGCGGCGCGGCTTGATCACTCGCGGAACGTGCCTGAATATTGTCAATCGAGCTTGGCCGGCGTAGTGAAAAGACGCGCCCGCCATAATCCACCGCCGCAATGAACTTCGAAATTACAGACAGACCGATGAAGCCATCGATCTGCGTTCGGTTGTCGTAAAAATGGCGAATATAAACGGGAACGTTTTCGATCCGCACATCTCCCAATTCAATCGACGGCAGGAAGCCATAAACGATCTCGAATTTTCCGCCGCCTCCTACTGCGCGTGCCAGGCCGCCTCTGGCAACAGGTCGCATGCCTAACTTCTTGGCCGTTTCCTCCGAGATCACTGACATGCCTGAGCCGCTATCAAGCACAAACCGCAACGGTTCCTTGTTTCCGTTTACCCGGACCTTAAGCAGCGGCCGGCTGTCGAAAGACTCGAATGAAACTTCTGTTTTACTTTCACCGCTAAGCCGATACAGATTTCCCTGGTTGCCGAGGTAACGAAGAAAATCGATTAGGCCGCGAATGCGTGCCTTGCGTTCGGCATCGGTCTTAGGCGCAATGAACAAAAACCGTTCGTAGGCATCGGCTGCTTCGGTGTATCTTTCGTCGCGCGCGGTGGCCTGGCCCAGGCTAAACAGATAGTCCGGTTCGTTAGAGTCGATGCTGACTGCGCGTTGCAGTCCTTTGATGGCGGCGTCGACGCGGTTCTCGTAAAAGTCGACCATCGCCAGGCCGGCGATAGCTAACGCTTCGTTATCGCGCAGGCTTAACGCAGTGCGAAACTCCTCGATCGAATTTTTGAAATTACCCGAGGCGAGAATTGCCGAGCCCAGCAACGCGTGTGCGCGTGCGGACAGCGGTTCCTCACCAACCACCCTGGCCGCCTGGTCGTAAGCATCCTGAAGCTTCCGTTGCTTTAACAATGCGAAGCTTAATCCGAGCCGCGCATCGTGGTCGTGAATGTCCTTAGTCACCAACTCCCGAAAAATCTTTTCGGCATTTTCGAAATCGCCATCGTGCAATGCTTTGTTCGCACGAACGCGTGCTTTCTGATCAGTTCCCGCGTATGACGGAACGCTGATCGTGAGACAAATCACAAAGGCCGCCAAAATCGCGGCCAATCGGCGGTACCTGTTTGTCATCGTGCTGACTCCTTGATCCAACCGAACATGGCTTGCGCCCAAATGGGGAGAAACAGAAACCAATAATGCCAGTCTTACTTTAATACTTCACCAGTCTTCATCGACCAAAGCACCAGATCCAATTCATCAAAATCAATACCGACATCGGCGGCGAATGCTTTCAACTTTTGTTCGACTTCCAGGTAACGACTTCGGGTGGTCGGTGGCTTGGGTGTTTCAACGATTTGCAAGTCGCAAAGACAATTCATCACGTGCTTATCAAGAATTGCATAGCCGCGAACGCCGATGTTTAGCAAGAAGTGGCTGGATTCTTTATAGCCGAGCCCCTTAATGCGTTTTTCCTGAGCCAGCCAATCTCTGCGTTCGAGCGGATCCTGAAAGCTCAGAAGCTTTTTGCGCAGCTCCATGTTGCAATGCTCGCGCAAAAAATTTCGTGTGACAACAATATACCCGGGACGTTCGACTGGAAACCGATGCGCGCCGGCGCGACGCAACGCGCGCGTCATGTCGCGTTGGCGGCCTTGAGCAAGTAACGGCCTCACCGCTTCAATCGCACTAATGCCCATTCGGGCGGACGCACCGGCGGTGAAAATGCAAAACACCAGTTCTTCCCACAAACGATCATCGGAGCCGCTGCGCCAGACTTCGCGAAATTCGTTTATGCGTTTGCGAATTTCTTTCCGGCGCGCAGCATAGGTAGCTCGTATGTCGTTTGCGACGATGCGCTGATGATCTCGCTTCACTCTTTTGTCAATGCTGAGATTCTAGGTTCGCGTTTCTTTCATTGTCAACGCAATAGTCTTTTGCCTTCGGGAAAAAGTGAAAGAGGTTTTGCATTAAAAAAGCGACATCCTCGTCGTAGGATAGCGCATCAAAGAATCTCTTCCCTGGCTTCCCCCTGGCATCATGTTAATATCCGAAAGTTAGTTCGGGCGAACGGCGCCGGCGCAATGACAAACACGAAACAGTTGAAAAAATTTTTTCTTGGATACCTCTTGGTGTTGTTGTGTGCGACGCTTTGCGTTAGTCAGTCAGTTACACCACCGCCACCGACTCCCGCTCCATCGCCGCTTCTAACAGTTCAGACACAGGTTAACGATGAACCAGCGGTTTATGGATTACAAGGGGTCTTGATTGAAACGCTCGACGGGAAAACCGTTTCGTCGCAAGAAGCCGATCGTCCATTTAATCCAGCGTCAGCGATCAAGCTTGGTGTGGCGCTAATAGCGTTGCACAACTTTGGGCCACAGCACCGCTACACGACCGGATTTTGGACCGACGGAACATTCAACAGGGCAACCGGCGAATTGACAGGCAACTTGTACGTGACCGGTCGCGACCCGTCATTTCATTACGAGCATGGCGTGATGATTGCGCGTCAGCTGAACAATCTTGGCATTCGCAAAATCACTGGCGATTTAGTCGTTGGTCCGGGATTCACCATGAACTTCAGCGCCTCCGCGCGGCGTTCCGGCGAGATGTTGTATGACACGCTGGATACCAATTTGCGGCCCGCGCAAGCACTGCAAGCCTGGACGTACGAGCGCGCCGCGCTTGCGGACCACGCCAGCCTGCAAACAATTCCAAGTGTCTCGGTGATGGGCGAAGTAACTGTTGGACCAGCCGCTCCAAACGCGCGGCTTTTGCTCACGCATAATTCCAGCAAACTTACTGACGTCTTAAAGGTGCTGCTCTGTTACTCAAACAACTTCATGGCAGAACGCATCGGCGACAGCCTTGGCGGCGTCGATTCGGTGAGAAGACAACTGATCTCGATGCTTGGAATTTCAGAGTTCGACATTCAGCTTTCATCCGTGAGCGGTCTCGGGGTGAATCGTGTAACACCTCGGGCGATGATGAAAATATTTAAAGGGCTTCGGTCGGAATTGCAGAAGAACCGTCTCACTCCAGCGGACATCATGCCGGTTGCCGGCATCGATCCGGGAACTTTGGAAGACCGGTTTACTGGTCCTGCCTGGGCGGGCAGTGTAATTGCGAAAACCGGCACGCTGGTGAGAACAGATGGCGGCGCCAGTGCGCTCGTTGGCCAAATGAGGACTGCGTCAGGCGAGGTGCTGCTGTTTGTGATCATGAACCAGCAAGGCAGCGTCGTTAGATTCCGACATAACCAGGACTCGCTCGTCATGCAAGTTCAGAACAGTCGTGGTGGTCCAAAACCTTTTGCTTACAAACCACGCATACTGGCGATGAAGCTCGCCGATACTCAAAGCGTGTCTGCTACGAGTGGCGAATTCGAGCCGAACTTAAAAAGAAATCCCGGACCTTAACTTTTATGCTCATCTGCCAAAAGCATTGCGCCCCGCAATTAAGAGATTGACGGGGCGCTTTGCCGTCCAATCGCGAGCTTGGCGTGCGGCACCATGGCCCGCGAAGGACGATCCCTTCGGAGCAGGACGAATGGCCGTCCGGACAGAAAGAATCCTGCCTAATCAAAGGCCGAAGCCGCCTGAGCTTCCGCACGAACACGCGAGAAAACCCGTAGCGCACTGAGAAGCGCCCTTCCGTTCTTGTCACCTTAAGTAACGATAAATTCAGCCCGTCTTCCGCGCAGACGCTTAATAAATTGGGTTTTGCAGGGTTTTCCAGTTGGCATAGTCGTTGCCAAGCCGACTGCGCCCGAGGTCACTTCCTCGACCAGCATCACCCGCGGAGGCCCAATGAAAGCAATCATTAATAATCAGAGTTTAGGGCGAGTGTCTGACGGTGGATTCACGATGATTCAAGTCGTGGTAATCCTCGCGTTGATTTCTGTCGTCACGACGTTTGGCGCCATCGGCATAGTCAACGCTCGGGCACACATGCGACTGAATAGTTCGGTAAGAGAATTCGCTGCTTGGGCCGAGAAAACGCGCGGCGATTCAGTTCGGCGGCATGCGATGGGAGCGCAACGCGCCTTCATTACTTTGAATGATGCAACAACCTACACCGTTTCCATGGACTTTGATCGAAATGGGACCATGGATGCCGCCGAAACGGCGACTCATACTTTGGACACCGGTGTGGTGTTCACGACCGCGACCCCAGTTACCATAACTTTTGATTGGCGCGGCCGTTCGATTACTGGTGAAGTAACGCCGGTGATGGCGCTGGGAACTGCCGAAGGGGCGCCCTCGGTTTTGATTACGGTTACCGGCTCGGGTGACGTCACTTTAGCAGAAGAAGTGTTTCAAGATGCGTTTATCCCGGCTCCCACACTAACGGGTAATCCGGGAGGCGATACGCGACCCGATCCTTCGCCAAACCTAACTGCTACTCCGACGCCCGGCGGTGTTTCGACGCCCATTCCGAGTCCTACCGCGACACCCACTCCCGATCCAAATGCCACGCCAACGGCGGAACCAACGGCGACACCATGTGGCAATAATGGCGCAAACTGCCGGACGCCGACTCCCACTCCCACTGCGACGCCAACACCAACACCCGTGCCGACTGCTACACCCACGCCCACGCCATCCGGGACGTGCAACATGGCCGCTACTCCGACATCATTAACCATCGGCAACAAGGTTACGAAGTCTGTAACTCTGGCGGTTAGCAATGCTGGCGGTTCAACCACTGTCTCGCTCGCTGGGAATACGAACGCTTCTCACATCTCAGTCACGCTCGCTCCGGGCCAGTCAGCAACCCTGCCGAGTGGCAATGGCAGTGTGCGGTTCAATATTTTGGTAAACGGTGCTAACCAGAGCGGTACGTTAACTTTCACCGCGTCATCCCCGTGCGCCGTAACGCAAACTGTCAGAGTCAACTAGTTAGTCCGCTATCCGGACGTATTAAATAATAATGCAAAGAGCAACCAACATATCGAACTCAAAACAACGCGTTCAAAGAGCGAGCAAGGACGCCGGCTTCACCTTACTCGAGACGTCGATCGCACTTGTGCTTTTGATGATCGTCGGTTTAGGGGCTGCTTCGCTTTTCTTCTATGCAGCGACGAATACATCAACGGCAAATGATCGTCAGTTGGCAATGGCAGTTGGTCAGCAACGTCTTGAGGAACTCCGGAGCGTGTTGTTTGCCGATGCGTCTTTAAACGCAACCGCCGGCACAGAGGTAGACGTAACCAGTGCAGGCCGACCTTACAAAGTGCGGACTGTCATCGTCGATTCCAACGTCGTCAATGGACAACCCACAATCAAAACTATAACGATACGTGTTAGTCCTCAGGGCGCCGGTTCCGGCTGGGCGCGCACCATAACCTCGCTCTTCGGCTCCGTCACACTTACGACCCAACGAAGCACCTTGTTGTTAGGTCCGAACCGTTAAGCAAAAATTATGTCTGCTGCAAACACATCCAACAAAAAGAGCACCGGCTTCTCGATCATTGAGTTGCTGATAGCAATGACGGTTACGCTGGTGGTAATGAGCATTGCCGTTACCCTGCTCGCACGCTCACTCAACATTCGCGAACGCGAAAATGAGCGGGCTGATGAAATTGCCGACGTTCAACGTGCAATGAATATCATGTCACGCGAAATCTCGAACGCCGGATTTAACCTTTCAAACAATGGGATCGTTGCCGCGGATTCCAGCGATCTAGCCATCCGAGTCAGAGCTAATCTAAATAAGTTCGACTTCAGCGCTGGCGTCACCCAGGCCATGCGCGACAATGTTCAGGACCCGGGCGAAGATGTCACCTACTTCGTCAACAGCTCTGCAACCACGAATTATTTGGCCCGTTGGGACGCATTTGAGGCGTCCGGCCCGCCAACTGACCAACGAAAGACGGTGCTGGCAAATCGAGTTGACGGAATTCACTTCTATTACTTTGACAAGAAAGTGACCTATACCCAGGACCCTGCCAACTGCCGCATCACCGATCCGATGAACAGTGGAGTGGCACAAGCGGAAGTCACCCCTAACAACGCAAAATTTGTTGTCATCGTTGCCTGCGTATATACGCCCGAAGTCGGCACCCCAGGATCGCCCGGTTACTCGCCGCAGGCTCAAGTCTTACTCGTTTCTGACGTGGCGCTCCGCAACTCCCGACTCAGCAAATATTGATTGCCATAAATAAGGAACGAAAATCATGAGGCCATACGAAGTTTCTGAAATCAATACTAGGCGGTCGCGCGAATGCGGTGCTGCATTAATCACAACGTTGATGATTGCCACACTGGTTCTAGCTGCTGGAGGTGCTTTGATTTTGACGACTGGTATGTCGGCGACAACGTCGATCGACGCGACTTCAGAGATGCAAGCGTACTACGGCGCCGAGGCTGGCTTGCAACAGGCCTTGAATGTCTTGCGCGGCAATGTAGCGTCCCATGACATAACCGCCGGTACAAAAATATCTTTCAGAAATGCAGTCACGCGTGACAAGACAAATCAGCCAGCTGATCCAAGTGGCGCGCCTCTGCGCCTTTCCGCATGGTTAGTCTATAACTACACCAGCACCGGGTCAGCTTGGGTTGATCGCGTAAAAGTCAACCCAATCGATAACACCTACACACCACTCACCGGTATTGCATTCGATTTAACAGTTCAAGATCCAGATGCAACGCCGGAAGCAAGTGGCGATCCGACTCGCCTCGTAATTCGCTCAACAGGATATGGCCCAAAAGGCGCAATGAAACGGTTGGAAATGGTCGTGCATCGTAACGGTATCAACTTCAGTGTTCCCGCGGCGATCACTCTCGTCGGTACCAGCCCTATGACATTCGAGATGGGAAGTTCCAACGCCTCTGGCTACACCGGTAACGACATCCACAACCCTCCTCTCGCAGGTATCTCAGCGGTTGCGGTAAGTGGCGGTAATCAAGCACAGGCGCAGACAGAAATTAATGATCTAAACGCGCAGGGCGGCGGTACGGGCCAAGTGTCGCCAAGCAATGCCTTGACGCTCGATGCGTCGAATACTCCCTCCTTTTTAGCTTCAGCAGATGCAACCCGTGCCTTCTTAGTTCAAGCGCGAGATCTGGCTGCAGGTGAAGGGCGTTACTTCACGTCTCAGGCGACCGTCACCGGCGGTATGGGTACGAGCGCCTCACCGCTTACTACGGTAATCGATAACTACGGTGGCGACACCGTCACCTTAGGATCCGGCTATCAAGGGTGCGGTCTATTGATTGTCACGGGAAATCTAATCACCGACGGCAATACGGATTTCCAGGGTGTGATTCTAGTTCTCGGTGGAACCTTCAACAGGAACGGAAACGGAAACGGTCACATTGATGGCGGAATCATCGTGGCAAGTCTAGATCCGCGGCCGGAAGCAACAACCGGATTCGGCGCACCGACCTTTTCAGTTAATGGCGGCGGTAACTCGGACGTTCGTTACGACTCCGACGCAGTCCGCAAAGCATTTGACTCTACCGGCGTAACAGTGGCCGGCGTTCACGAATACTAGTCTTAATTTTCGATCCAAGCTATGCAAGCCCCTCTCACATCAAAACCTGCTGCCGCAGCTGCGGGATTTAGCGTCATCGAGCTGTTGATTGTCGTCACAGTTATTTCGGTTGTGATGGGATTTGCCCTCATGCAAATCACTCGGGCGCGTCAAGTCGTGGTTCGAGAGAACGCTTCGCGGCAGTTGGCCGGATATCTCGAAAAGGCGCGCGTTGATTCGTTGCGGCGTCATCCGATGACGACGGCCCAGATGGCCCAAGTGGCACTAATCAACGCCACTTTCTATTCGGTAACAATCGACGGCGATGGTGACGGCGCGCTCGATGCCGCCAAAGTATTGAGTCTGCCGGCCGATTCTAGTCTTCAATTCAATACGCCATTCCCGCGAACAATCTATTTCAACTGGCGTGGTCGCACGGTTGATGCCGCCGGCAACGTCGCCACGCCGCCATTTGTAACTATTTCAAATGCGTACGGTTCAACCCGAATCGATTTGACTACCGCGGGACAACCAACCTTTCAGGGTCCGCCTACAAGCACTGCCGTAGTCAATTCCGCAGCACCTGCTCCGTCGTTCCGCGCAAACACTCAAATTCCATGAAGTTCAGTGAACAACAACCAGGTAAGGTCTTTGGTCGACTATCGCAGCCGGCCGACCGACGCGTGCATCGTCCCGACAATGATGGCGGCTTCACCTTGCTTGAAACGACAATTGCTTTGTTGCTGATGTTAATTGTGGGACTAGGTTCGGCAAGCATGTTTGCCTTCTCGGTCTATAACAATTCCGGAGGCAGCGACAGAGCGGTGTCGCTGGCGTTGGCCCAACAAGCGTTGGAAGGCCTGCGCGGCGCTACTTTCAACGCAACCACCACCGACGCTCGATTAGCCGCAGGTACCGTGGTGCAAAACGGGGTGATTCGCGACGGCCGCTCTTTCACAATCACAAAAGTGGTGGCGGACACTTCTACTACTCTGAAGACGATTACCATTACCGTGCAATCGCAAAGCATCGGCACCGGCTGGGCATCGGGCGCCGGCGGGACCATCACTTTGATTTCCCAACGTAGCCGCGCCGATCAGTGATCCGCGGAAATAATTGACGTGAACCAAACCACGAAAAACTTAAAAGATCAGTCCGGCTTCTCATTGCTCGAGTTAACTATTGCCATGGCAATCACGCTGGCAGTGATGACAGCCGCGAGTACCTTGCTGGCCACTTCTCTGCGCACCCGTACTCGCGAAAACACGCGTTCCGACGCGCTCGCATCAGCGCAACGAGCGCTCAATATCATGACAAGAGAGATCGGAAACGCCGGGTACGGGCTGACTGATAACGGAATCGTCGTTGCCGATTCAAACAATGGCTCGATTCGCGTGCGCGCAAACCTCAATAACGATTCAGATCTCGCGGACACAGACGAAGACGTTAGATTCGTTTTTCAGGCTGCAAATTCGGCCATCGTGCGCGTTGACAACTCGGCCGGTTCGGTTGTGCTCGCTACGAATATTACGGGGATGACGATTCAGTATCTCGATATCGCGGGCAATGCAGCGACCGCGGCGACCGCCGAACGAGTCAACATCGATCTCCGCGTAGATCTACCGGCCGGTCCCGAGCAACCCGCCTCGGTAGTTCGCCTGGTATCAGACGTGGCGCTGAGAAATGCGCCCACCACGCTGCAGCGGTTTTAGGTGAATCATATGCAGTCCAATCAACTTAAGTCTCTTAGAAATATTCGCGATGACGGTGAGCGGGGCGCAGCTCTGATAACCGTGTTGATGATTTCGGCCCTGCTGTTAACCGCCGGCGGGGTACTTTTATTGACCACGTCTTTGGCGGGAACGAATACGATTGATGCCACAGCCGAGATGCAAGCTTATTACGGTGCTGAAGCAGGAATTCAATCGACGCTGAACGTCTTACGTGGCAACGTGCTGCCGAATCCACTCTTCGTTGCGAATCCGGCAGGCACGGTCGCCGCCCAGAATCAGATCGATTTCACGAAAGCCCTAACCCCGGCAACATCCAATCTCGCGAGTGACCCGACGACGGCTGGATTTCCGAATCGACTGTCGCGGTGGCTCAGTTATAACTACACACCGTCGGGTGGTGCTTACGCGGATCGGGTTGCGATCAGCGCAGCCTACAACCCGTTTAGTGGCATTGCGTATAGCGTCGCGTTGACTGATCCAGACAACACAAATCTCGCCGTCCAGCCGCCGCTTAGAATTCTGATCCAATCCACCGGGTATGGACCACGCGGAGCCCGCAAACAATTGTCGTTGCTGTTGAGCGCAAACGTGCTGGACATTGATGTGCCGGCAGCACTGGTTTTACGCGGTCACGATGATGCGTCAACCAACGTAAACATCGATTTGGGAACGAGCGGAGCTAAGACATATTCTGGCGTCGATAACGCAGGGGTGGCTGCGACCAAGCCATCGCTGGCAATCAGTGGCCATGATGTGAACACGGTTCAAGCTGCATACGCATCGAAGCCCGGCGCACTAGCAAACCCAAAATTCAACGTGTTGGATTTGCCAAACGATCCTGCGCCGGCGGGTACAACGAAAGTGCCGACTCCCTGGTTTCTGCAAACGGCCGACAATGCGCGCGCATTCCTGGTGCAGGCGGAAGCCATGGCCAATTCATGCGCGGCGCCGGGTTCGCCTTGTGTTAAGCGCGGAGTGGTACTCAACTCGTTGAATGGCGTGGCTGGTGGAG
>DATENN010000336.1:0-3853 GCA_035275045.1 Pyrinomonadaceae bacterium | reverse complement strand
CGGGAAAAGTCGGATCGTTTCCATGATCGGCGGTGATCAGCATCAGGTCATCGGGTTTCATCGCGCTTTCAATTGCAGGCAGTGCGGAATCGAAATGCTCCAGCGCTTTCGCATAGCCTTCCGTATCTCGTCGATGGCCATACAACATGTCAAAGTCCACAAGGTTAGAAAAGATTAATCCGCGCGTTTTCTGATTCAAAGCGTGAATTGTCTGATCGATCGACTGCTGGTTGTTCTTTGCCGTGAGATCTTGGGTGACCCCCACTGAATCGTAAATCGACGCAATCTTGCCGATGCAAACAACGTCGACATCTTGGTCCTTAAGCGCAGGCAAAAGATTTTCGCGCGGGGGCGGCACGGCGTAATCGTGCCGGTTCTCAGTGCGGTAAAACGAACCCGGCTGGCCCAGAAACGGCCGCGCGATAATACGTCCTACTCGGTGCGCGCCGTCGAGGATGCGCCGGGCCGTCTCGCAAATTTCATAGAGACGATCGAGCGGAATTACCTCTTCGTGCGCGGCAATCTGAAAAACAGAATCGGCTGAAGTGTAAACAATTGGCTTGCGGGTCTTGACGTGTTCCGCGCCCAGCTCTTTTATGATTTCCGTACCTGACGCAGGAATATTTCCTAACACGCCGGGCACGCCGGTTTCCGCTACAAAGCGATCGAGAATTGATTTGGGGAAACCATCGGGATACGTGGGGAATGCCTGCTTGAGAATAATCCCAGCCATTTCCCAATGGCCCGTGGTCGTGTCTTTCCCGTTGGAACGCAATGCACAACGGCCGTATGAACCCTCCGGGTGGTCCAACGGCGGCACGTTCGCAAGGGGCCGAATATTTCCCAGACCATAACGCCGCAGATTAGGCAGGCGCACCTCGCGCGATTCGAGAATGTGGCCAAACGTATCGGAGCCGGCATCGCCCCACTCCAGCGCGTCAGGCATCTCACCAATGCCGGCGCCATCCAGGACGATTAGGAGAGTGCGGTTGAAATTATCGTTCATGAATTACACGCGGCAAATCAAGCCGTCGGGTTGCGCAGACGTCCGTGTGCGGTATTTTCCTTTTTCCATTTTTAATTTTCCATTTTTCATTTCGGTAATAGAGTCGAGACTTTGGGGGTCAAAGCTAAGAGATCATCTGAAATTACGCTTAGCAGTTTTTAGAGATGCAATAAAAATCCTCGACAGGCCGATGTTCTCAGCAATTATTTCTGTGAGCAGTTCTCTTTTTAGTAATTGACTGCGGTCGATAATCCTCAGCCAGATCGAAGTCTCGTTGAGCTCTTTTAGAACGATTCGTAACTTGTGCACAAAGTCGGCATTGCTCTCTGCTCCTCGTGCTTCGCCGTAGTTTGGAGCCGGGGATGTGCCAGAACGCAAAATCTGGCCGGCAATATGCTTACCTGCCGGCGTCTTTGGCAAATTCGCGGACAATTTAATTATGCGAACGGCAAAATTGATTAGACGTTCTTCGAGTTCATCAGCCCGCGCTTGAGACTTCGCAGTTCTGTCATCCGCCATGGCTCATTGACCTTTTGCGGCACGATGGGTGACAGGTATTAGCGACTAGCTTAAGGGTGGCGTGAATATTAAATTAAAAATCAAAAATGGAAAATGGAAATGTTTTTGATTGCAAATGGGCAGTCACTCAACTCTTCGGAGCAAAGTATCCTTCTCTCGCGCGCACCTGTGCTTTCGCGTCGGTGCCGCGCAGTTCAACGCGGATTGATCTGAACTTGCCATCGCGGTTCTTGTTGGTAGGGTAATAGCCAATGCTGTACTGCGTGCCAATCTCATTCGCGACGTGCGCGAAGGCAGCGCGCGCGTCCTGCAAGCTGTTGGCGATAAAATTCCGGCCGCCACTTTCTTTTGCCAGCTCGTCCATCTCTCTGCGCGCCAGGTTGTAAAGATCGCGACTGATCTGCATCCGCTCAAATGGGCCCATCGAACAAAAGTCCATGAACTCTTCGCTGCTCGCCCGCGGATAAAAAATGCGCTGGTAACGTTGTAGTTGCTTAGCTGAAAGCGATAGACGGTTGTCGTCGGCGCAATCTTTCAGCAAGCGGTCTTCGACGAAATCTTCAGTGTTAACCTGAATAAAATAAGAAGCCACGCCCGCGCGCAACAACGCGGCGCGCACTGCCGGAAAATCCGTGTCGCTGGTCGAATCGACACCGTCGGTCAGAGCGACCACGGCTCGCCTGCCGCGCAACTCTTCACTCGGCTTATCATGAAAAATGTCGGCAGCAATCTTTCCCAACGCGTCGTAAAAAGGAGTGCCACTGCTCGCACCCAGATTCTCAATAGCCTGCGCCAGCGCTTTTCGATCGTCCGTGAGCCTGGTCAACACGTCGACGCGGGCTGTCACTGATTGTCCCCGACGCACCGTGCTAAAGCCGATGATCGCAACCCGATCGCCGGGACGTAACGCGGCGACGAACGATGTGGCGGCCTGCCTTATCAACGCCACGTCAGCGCGAGTTGAACCAGAGGTGTCAAGCAACAGCGCTATCTCAAACGGCGCATCCGTGGTTGCGAAGTTTGCGATCTTCTGCGGCTGCCCATTCTCATAAACCAGAAAGTTGTTTTCACTCAGGCCAGTGATGGGTCGTCCACCGCTGGTTACGACTGCGGGTACCGAAACCAATTGTGTATCCACGCGGACCACATCGCCTTCATCAACCTCTTCGGTCGGGGCTGGTTTGGTCGAGTTCGTTACAGTGGCATCGCCGGAACCTTCGACGCGCCGCGGTCGCTGTTGTTTACTTTGATCTTGCGCGAGAGTTACGCCAAAAACAGCAAGCAACGAAAGGCCGAGGACGACAGAACGCAACGCTTTGAGTATCAGCGGAGACTGCATCGGAATTCGCCAGGTTGATTGGGGAGTTCAGGCTTACTGGCGCGACTATAACGCAAAATGTATCCCCCGCAAACTGAGGAAGCAAAAGCCGGTAGGCACTAAGCAGAAAACATACTCTTTGACTTACGCCTTGCGCACCTTCCGCCTACTGCTTCGGCAACTGCGCCTGTCTTCGGGTGGTGCGCGAATTTCATTTTACTCTGTGCGTTCTTCGTGTCTTCTGTGCCTCTGTGGTGATTCTTACTAGAGAATTCTTTACCACAAAGGCACAGAGTCCACCGAGGTTGCACAGAGGAATGCAAATCAGGACACTATCTGTTTTCGCCTTTCCTTGACACACTCGGATCGTTCTCTTAGCATGACCGCTCACCGTGTTTGTCACGATGAATCGATCTTTGGAATTCGCGGGCACGTATGTCAATGGTAGACGGCTTCCCTTACAAGGAAGAGGTTGGGGGTTCGAGTCCCTCCGCGCCCACCAGGAACAGATGTCAGAAGTCAGATATCAGAGGTCAGACGCAATGCTGACATCTGATATCTGACATCTGACCTCTGGTTTTCGGAGTCGTAGTTCAGTTGGTTAGAACGCCGGCCTGTCACGTCGGAGGTCGCGGGTTCGAGTCCCGTCGGCTCCGCCATTTTTAAAGCGGTTGCTCTTCATGCAAATGAAGCGCAACCGCTTTTGGCTTTTCTGGCGTAAACTTAGCGGCGCCCTGAGCAAATTCTTAGTGTGCTCAGTTCACCGATAAAAACAATATGCAAACTAAGGTTTGCGCTACAAAATCACGCGATAATCAATCAATGATTTCAGTTGCCGAAGCCATCGAGTTAGTTAAGCAAAGAACTTCTTTGCTCGCCATTGAACGCGTGGAATTGCCGGACGCGCTTGGTAGAATCCTGGCTGAAGACATCGTGGCAGACTGTGATCTCCCACCGTTCGATCGCTCGCAGATGGATGGCTACGCATTGCGCGCGAACGACGTCGCCAC
>DATENN010000335.1:0-7044 GCA_035275045.1 Pyrinomonadaceae bacterium | reverse complement strand
TGCCTCCGCCAGCAATCACTTGTCTTTGCCGCTCGGCGCTATCAATACCGGCGTGCTTATCTTCAGCAGTTTCACAATGGCGATGGCGGTCTACAGCGCCCAGACAGGCAAGCGCCGCAACCAAGTAGTGTCGCTCGCGCTAACGATTTTATTAGGACTCACGTTCCTGGGAATCAAAGCGGTGGAGTACTACGACAAATACCGGGATCATTTAATTCCGGGAAGACTAATTCCCAGCCGGCCGTTCGACGCGAGCGAGGTCCATTTGCTTCCGGGCGCGGCGCGGCAAAACGTCGAGATGTTCTATTGGATCTACTTTGCGATGACTGGCATGCACGCGGTCCACATGATCATCGGCGTAGGTGTATTGTCGGTGATTTTGTTCTGGGCCGCGCGCGGCAAGTACGGTCCCGAATATCACAACCCCGTAGAAATCTCGGGTTTGTACTGGCACTTTGTCGACATCATTTGGATCTTCTTGTTTCCGTTACTGTATCTGCTCGGACGGCACCTGGAACACGGGTAGGATTTAGTGAGTGGGGCGCTGAAAGCAAAGGAAATTTATCATCGGTCATCTGACATTTATCATTTCTTCTTTGGAACACCATCGTTTGAGCTTACGAGCCATCGCAAAAGAAGAAAATGACGAATGAGAAATCTTAAATGACCCATGACATACGCGTTTTTCGCTGCTTCGACTAAGTAAAAGTTCAACGTTATGAGCGAGCATATCGTTTCACTCAGAATTTATGTGATGATTTTTCTCGCCTTGCTGGTAGGCACCGGGCTCACCGTGCTTGCTGGTTTACAAGATTTTCCGGGCCCGTTGAACGTCGTCATTGCTTTGACGATTGCAGTGGTGAAGGCCACGCTCGTCGTGCTCTATTTTATGCACGTCCGTTATAGCGCTCGTCTGATCTGGGTAGTTTTTACGTCTGCGTTGTTCTGGCTGGCCATCCTGTTTGCCTTGACCTTCAGCGACTATTGGACCAGAGGCTGGTTATAGCTGGACCGGGGCGCTCTCGGCATCGGTGCGATAAAACTTCATATCGCGCACCATCACCACCTGTTTACATTCCGGGCATTGCAGGCTGAGCGTCGCGTCTGAGGTGCGGATTTCCTTGCCACAATACGGACAAGCGTCGGTGAAGGCGTTTTGCTTGAATTGGTCGCGCATCATTATCAGCGGCAGGATCAACCCAGCAACCAGCAGCGGAATACCGAAGACAAGCCCGATTGGATTGCCCTGGCCCAACAACAGGCTGATAACCAAACCAGCAATAAAAAGAATCAAACCCACCGCAATCGCGAACGAGAACGTATAAGCGCGATCAAAAGTGCCACCTTCATTCTCAACTTCCGGCTCTTCCGTCATGTGCTCTCCAATATCGTTAATTAGAACTGAAGTTTTTTTGTTTTTGTACTCGCCGTCACTTGGCGTTGTCAATAGTTCGAGGGCGTGCACTGCGAACCTCGCTCGACCCGGCAAGACGCGGCGCGCTGCGTGGGTTATAATCGCCGATTCTTATCACTCCAGAATTGGCGACATAGAACATGCATACATCGTTTGAACAGTTTCTGGCGGCGCAAACGGAAGAAACCTGGGCCGCCGCGTTAACAAGCTTGTTGCGTTCGATCCATGAAGTCGATCAGAACGCCACCCAGATTTGGTTTGCTTTTTATCCACTCGGATTATTTGAAGCGCTTGAGCGCGCCGCTGATCCGGATCAACTCGCCCGTGAGTTGCTGTTACAAGGCCAGCACCGCCTGGATCAGCAAATCGATTCGTCTCATCAATTTCTGTATGGCCACCGTTACTGGCCACAGGTAAAAGCGGCGGTTGAACAATTCGCCGCAGACTTTGATCCGTCGCGGGCAACACAGCTTTCCGATCAAATCTTAAAAGTTGCAGCGGATGCCGCCGGTCTTGCCAAGGTTGATCGGGCACTCGTCACCGGTATCACAGCGGTTGCTTTCATGACTGTGCGACAGGTGGGTTTGGCCGCTTTCAAAAACGCGAAGGGTGCGATGTTGCTCGATAAGCGGCAGGCAAAGAAATCGCCGGCGGAAGTTTTGAGTCAACGCGCGAAGGACGATAGCCAGGGCTTGTTAGGCTTTCTGCGCACCGTCGATAAGAAATGGACTGTGACGTTTGACGAGAACGACGAGGCCGCTAAATACAAGATGAACGATATGCAGGACCTGGCGTGGGGAGCGGCCGGCGATGACTCGCGCAACTGGCGCGAAGTCGATGCGCGACGGGTCGAAGGACCTATTCCAGTCGAATGCAGATCGGCTTCGTGTGGCACTTGCTGGGTAGGCGTGTTAGGCGGAGCCGAAAAACTTTCTTCAGTCGCCGCCCGGGAAGGAAAGAAGATCAAAGAGTTCGGCTACGTTGATTCGACTGAAGCAAAACCGTTGATTCGCCTGGCCTGTCAGGCACAGGCGCATGGCGCCGTTTCAATTGTCATTCCGCCATGGAATGGCGTCTTTGGAAAATATCTAAAGGCGCACCGCGAAGAAGAACAATAATCCACAGATTACGCCGATTGCGCAGAACTTTTTGAAAACCCATCGGAAGTTAGGGTCTACCGGGTTTTTTTAACGTTAGATGGCCGGTTTTTCTAATTCTGATCGGTTTTTAATCTGTGTAATCGCGCAATCGGATAGGCTTCGCCGAAAATGAACGGTCAATCAAAACGAAGCTCGCCTTTACTTTTCGTGCTGGCGGCTGCGGTTCTCTGGAGCACCGGCGGCCTGTTCATCAAATGGACCACCCTCTCTGGTCTGGAATTGTCTTTTGGCCGTTCGTTACTGGCGGCGATCGCCGTCGCAATATTCACTCGCCATGAAGGTTTCGGGCTCAACCGAATCACTGCGTTGGCCTCAGTGCTCTACGCAGCCCTGCTACTTCTTTTCGTGCTCGCAACCAAAGAAACGACAGCGGCAAATGCCATCTTTCTACAGTACACGGCGCCGGTATATCTGCTGATTTTTGAACCGCTGTTTTATAAGGAAAAGTTTCGCGCGCAGGATTTGATGGTAGTCATTGTTTGCGTGCTGGGCATGTCGCTCTTTTTTGTTGGCAAGCTGCGGCCGCAGGACGTCACCGGAAATATTCTGGCGTTGTGCTCGGGACTCTGCTTTGCTTTCTATTTCCTGCTGCTGCGTCACAGTAAATCGCGCTCGGTTAATCGAGCGTCTTCCGTGATCTACGGCAACTTGTTGGTAGTTTTACTCGCGGCGCCGGCGGGGTTGCGAGCATTGCCGCATGCACCCGCGCACGATCTTCTAAGCATTGTCTATCTTGGCGTGGTCCAGATTGGAATTGCTTACACGCTGTTTACGGTAGCGACGGCGCGCGGCGTGCGCTCGTTGGATGCGGGAATCATTGGATATATCGAACCCGTTTTGAATCCTATTTGGGTTTTCCTCGTCCTGGGTGAGCGGCCGGCGAAATGGGCGTTGTTGGGCGGGACTTTGATCGTGCTCGCCGTAGTCGTTCACATGTTGATGAGAACGAATACGCTGTTGGCCGAAGAGTCGTAAAGGCGAGGCCGACCACTTAAGTTTTGTTCAGGGAGCAAGGAGTCGACCCATCGCGCGCAAGCCATCTTCGCCTAACGCGAGACAGCGATTCATTTAAGCCGTCGACTCAAGCGGAAAGTGATTGCAGCATGGCATAGCATTCACAAGCCAGCGTCGCCAACCTTGGCTGATCGCTAACGACGATTAAGCCTCGCTGGTACGTAATTACCGATTCAGCGCGAAGTTGCTTGCAAGCGCTGGTAATTCCCGCACGTCGCGCGCCCAGGTGTTGAGCAATCCTTTCATGTGTGAGACGCAGCGGCTGGTCAACGGCGCGTTCATGGACCATCAAGAGCCAGGTGCACAGACGGCCAAACATCAGATGCCGTCCATTGCAAACCGCTTGTTGCGATAGCTGCGTCAATCGCGCATGCGCGTATGCCAGTATGATTCGTTGTAGCGCGCCGCCCCGCGCAAATTCCTTTTGAATTACATTCGTTGCCACGCGTGTTGCCCTGCCGCCTACTGTCACGTGCGAAGAATAAGCCGCTGGGCGCGCATCAAGAATGCTGCTTAGCCCAACCATACCCTCGTTGCCTATGATCGTGGCTGCGGTCGTGCTGCCATCCTCCAATAAATGCAAGTGCGAGATAACTGCCGACTCTGGAAAGTAAACCGAGTCAGCTGCTTCGCCAGATCGAAGAATGTCTTCGCCATCGGTAAGTGAAACCGGGTGTAGATAGGGAAGCAACCGCGAAAGATCCGGGCCGGGCAACGAGGCTAGCAACCGGTTAGCCAGCACGCCGCTGAAGGCGATCGGCTCCTGCAAACGAACTTCGGGGATTAGTGATGCGCCACTGCTGGCGAGGTCAGGTAAAAGTCGCGCCACAGAGTTCTCGTCGAGTTCCTGCATCAATTCTCCTTGCGACTATCAATTCGGGCTACGACTTCACCGCCAGTCATTGTTGCCCGCTGACCATTCAGTTGTTGGGCCACGATCACTTCCAAATCGTCAAGACTGATCGGTTTCAAAAAATAAGCGTCCGCACCTGCGGCTAGCGCATTTGTTCGGGCTTCAAGGCGGCCATCTCCGGATAAGAAAACTATTGGGCTGCGGCCATGATCGATGGCACGGATGGCCCGCGTCAGTGTCGCGCCATCGGCATCTCCCAGGTGATTGTCCATCAGAATCAAGTCCGGCTGTGCTTCCGTCGTCAGCTTCACTACATCGTTGGCCGCTGCGGCTTCAATCACGGCGTAACCAGCGTAAGTCAGCGCCGTGCGCAACATGAAACGACTGTCTTCGTGATCTTCAACGACGAGTATCACTGGCTTGCGGCCGCCCCAGGCGGGCGAGGAATCGCCATGCCTTGCTGGTTGGCCGCCAGATTTCGTTACTCCGTATTGGAAGGACATCAAAGCCTTTCGGGCGAGGGTTAAGGGTGAATCATTGAGAAGAGAAAGGATGAGAAAGTCGGCACTCACCCTTCTTCTCCCCTTGTTGTCGATTCAGCGAGCTGAATCGCTAATTGTCAGCGGAGAGAACAAAACATCCCTTGCAGAATGTGTCCAGCTTCTGTTGCTGCAATCGTAGCTGTCTTATTTCACGTATTGACGTTTTAGGCCATTAGGAACATTGCTATTGAAAACGGAAATAATGGGCAAGGCGGGTAGGGAAAAGCCCTATGCGGGGTGGGGAAAGCTTCTCGGCAGGGACCGCTGTTTGGGTGATGCGAAGAACATTTCTAATTAATCATTTGACATTTATCATTTTCCATTTAAGCAATGAGTGTTGAGCAATCAGTGCTGAGCGGTTCTCATTGATCATTTGAGATTACCATTTGTCACTTAGCGGCGGTGGCTTGCCCCGCTCTTAAAATGAAAAATGATAAACGTCAAATGACGAATGAGAAATTTTTCGCGCTGCGCGCTCATTGCAGGCGGGACGCCCGCGCTCCGATCGCGGTCGAGGATAATGCTAAGACCATTTATCATTGATCATTTGAGATTACCATTTGTCACTTAGCGGCGGTGGGTTGGGCCCGCTCTTAAAATGAAAAATGATAAACGTCAAATGACGAATGAGAAATTCTTCGCGCTGCGCGCTCATTGCAGGCGGGGTCGCCCGGGGTCCGTCACTCACATCTCTTCCATCCAGCCTTGCAGGACGGCGTAGCGGACGATGTCAATGCGGCTATGCATGTTTAGTTTGCGGGTGGCGTTCGCCTTATGTGCTTCCACTGTCTTAACGCTTAAATCAAGCGCGGCGGCGATCTCCTTATTACTGTGGCCCAGGGCGATAAAACGTAAAACTTCTTCTTCTCGTTCGCTCAGACTCTCACTTTGTTGGGCCGTTACTGTAGCGGGTGATCTGCCCGCATAACTTCCCATCACTCGTCCGGCAACGGCAGGATCGAGATATTTTCCGCCTTTTGCCACCGCACGGATCGCGTGTAGCAGTTCCGCGGGCGGACTCTGCTTCAACACATATCCTGAAGCTCCGGCACGCAACAGTTGTTGCAAATAGCCACTGTCTTTGTGGCGGGTTAACGCAATCACCTGAACCTTAGGGCAGCACTCCTTCAACTTCTCAGTTGCTTTCAACCCATTAAGCTTAGGCATTGAAACATCCATCAGCACGAGGTCAGGCGCCATTTCTTTAGCGCGCTCAATTGCGGCAAGCCCGTCACCAACTTCGCAGATGACTTCCATGTCAGGTTGGGAATCGATGATCATCTTCAGTCCCTCCCGGACTGTTTCGTGATCTTCCGCAATCAGAATGCGCAGGTTCGTCATCTTGTTTTCTTTTGCGATTCAAGCAGCGTTGTTATGGGCACGCGAACGAAAATGGTTGTGCCTTTTCCACGCTTGGACTCTATTTCCATCGAACCGTCGATTAGCAGTGCCCGCTCTCGCATCGTGGTGAGACCCATCGTATCCTCGCTTGCAGCCGACGGCCCCTCGAATCCGATTCCGTTATCTTCGACAATGAATACGACGTTGCCGTCACGGCGCTCCAACAACACATCGACTCTGGAGGCGTCAGAATGCTTGGCGATATTATTCAGGGCTTCCTGGGCGATGCGGTAAAGATGGTTCTCGACCTCGGGCGACAAGCGCCTGGTTTCAAGCCCCGAGCTGTGAAACTCACCGCTGACATTAAAGCGTTCGCACCATTGCGCAACGTAATTTCTTAATGCCGCCACCAAACCTAAATCGTCAAGGACAAACGGCCTGAGCTCCCAGGCAAGAAAGTCAATGTCAGCATCGAGACGAGTGATCATTTCCAGCAACTCTTCGATGGAGACTTTAAGACCGGCGCGCTTGGCGTTTTGGTTTTTCAGTGTTTCCAATTTGAGTCTGAGACCGGTCAATTGCTGGCCCAGTTGATCGTGTAAATCGCGCGCCAATCGCCGTCGCTCGTCTTCCTGCGCAGTAACCAATTGGGCTAACAGCCTGACACGGGCGACTTCAGATACGCGCCGTTCGGCAACTTCGTCGCTCAAGGACTGGTTC
>DATENN010000334.1:0-10095 GCA_035275045.1 Pyrinomonadaceae bacterium | reverse complement strand
GTCGAGACGGACCATCGCGCGTTCGTCATCAAATAAGAATTCGGCAAGCGCTCGGGCCGTTTCCGTTTTACCAACACCGGTTGGCCCAAGAAAGATGAACGAGCCGATTGGGCGATTCGGATCCTGCAAGCCCGCGCGCGCGCGTCGCACGGCGTCGGCGACAGCGGCCAGCGCCTCGTCCTGCCCAATCACTCGTTTGCCCAGCCGATCTTCCATCGTGACGAGCTTGTGCATCTCGCCTTCCAACATCTTGGAAACAGGAATGCCGGTCCATTTGGCTACGACCTGGGCAACGTCCTCTTCGTCTACCTCTTCCTTGAGCATCACACCATCTTTTTGAAATGCTGCGAGCTTCTCCTGCTCCGCAGTGAACTTGCGTTCGAGCTCAGGGATTTTTCCGTACTGTAATTCCGAAGCGCGCGCGAGATCACCGGCGTTGCGTGCTTGATCAAGTTGCAATTTGAGTTGTTCGAGCTCAGCTTTTTCGGTCCGCATGTGCTCGATGGCTTCCTTTTCGGATTGCCACTTGGCCTTCATCCCGGAAGATGTTTCGCGCAGATCCGCAATGCGCTGTTCAATCTCTTTCAGTCGCGCCCTTGATTTTTCGTCTTCTTCACGCTGCAAAGCCTGGCGCTCGATCTCAAGCTGCAGGATTTCACGTTCGAGTTCATCGATTTCCTGCGGCAACGAATCGATTTCAATGCGCAACCGTGAAGCGGCTTCGTCGATTAAATCAATTGCTTTGTCCGGCAGAAAGCGATCAGTAATGTAGCGATTGGACAAGGTTGCGGCGGCGACGATGGCTGAATCTTTAATGCGAACGCCATGATGGACTTCGTAACGCTCTTTCAAACCGCGCAGAATCGCGATCGTGTCTTCGACTGTCGGCTCGCCGATGTAAATCTGTTGGAAGCGCCGTTCGAGCGCCGCGTCCTTTTCGATATATTTCTTGTATTCGTTCAGCGTGGTCGCGCCGACGCAACGCAACTCGCCACGAGCCAGCGCCGGCTTCAACATGTTCGAAGCGTCGATTGCACCCTCTGCCGCGCCGGCGCCCACCAAGGTGTGCAGCTCATCAATAAAAAGAATTATCTGGCCCTGCGCGTTTTCGATCTCTTTCAAAACTGCTTTCAAACGATCTTCAAACTCCCCACGGTACTTTGCGCCCGCCAACATCGAACCCAAATCCAACCCCACCAACCTTTTGTTTCTGAGCGTTTCCGGCACGTCACCGGAGACGATCCGTTGAGCGAGACCTTCGACGATTGCGGTTTTACCGACGCCGGGTTCGCCGATCAATACCGGATTATTTTTTGTGCGGCGCGACAAAACCTGAATGGTGCGTCGAATTTCGTCGTCGCGGCCGATAACGGGGTCGAGTTTCCCTTTGCGCGCCAGCTCAGTTAAGTCCCTGGCATATTTGGACAGCGCCTGATAATTCTGTTCCGCATTCTGGTCTGTTATCTTCGAGCCGCCACGCATCTGCTCAATGACCTTCAGCAGATCGTCTCGCTTGATGCCATGCTGTCGCAGAATTTTGCCGGCGTCGCCGTCTTTTTCATCGACGATTGCGACCAGCAGATGTTCAGTCGAGTTGAACTCATCGCCCATCTTGTCGGCGAGCTTTTGAGTTGCAGTAAAGATCTGACTAAGCCGCGAGCTGAAATATTGTTGGCCGCCTTCAACTTTCGGAAAGCGGCCAATGGCGGCCTGCACGTCATTGAGCACAACGGGAACATTCACAGCGAGTTTTCCCAGCACCGGGCGCACGATCCCTTCAGGCTGTTCCAACATCGCGGCAAGCAAATGCTCTGGCTCGACCTGTTGATTTTGATTTCGTTCCGCGAGCTCAACCGCCGCTTGAATCGCTTCTTGAGCGCGCAGGGTAAACTTATCTAAACGCATCTTTCTTGCTCTATCGGAAACCTACGTCCGGCAGCTCGGTACGGACAACATAGGACCGGTACCGAGCTTATCGGACAGTGTCTTAGCGAGCACCAGCAGAACCGGCCTTAGCTGCATCGTTAACATTTTCAGCCTTGGCTTCGATTGTTCTGGCGCCGCCGGATGCGCCTTCACCGCTAATCTCGATGCGACGCGCTTTTGCTTCCTCGCGCTTCGGCAAGGTCACGCGGAGCACGCCGTTCTTGTATTCCGCGGTGGCGCCTTCTGCCGACACCGTCTGCGGCAGAGTGAATGAGCGCGTAAACGATCCATACGAGCGTTCAACGCGATGATAGTTGTCGTTGTCTTCCTTTTTCTCGAACTGGCGTTCACCTCTCAGGGTGATGACGTTATTTTCGACCGACAGATCGAAATCCTCGCGCTTCATGCCGGGCAGTTCCGCTTCAAGGACGATATGGTCCTTATTTTCATAGATGTCCACGCTCGGGTTCCAAGCGCCACGGCCGATACCTTCTTCGCCAAAGCCACGAGTCAGATTCGTAGAAAACAGGCGGTTCACTTCCTCCTGGAGAGTGCGCAGATCGCGAAAGGGGTCATAGCGAACTATGCTCATAACTAAATCTCCTTTCCTTAATTCGGTAACGCTCTATATAAATTTAAGGTTTGCGCTTCATGAGCGCAGGCTAATAATAAAGATTGAGTCGCTTGCTGTCAAGTTGCCCGTTAGATAGAAAAATCCGAGGAAAAACTGGGGAAAATCGTCGTGTTCGAAGAATTAAGCGAGGCCGAAAAAGCGCTTGATGGAGGATAGAAGGCCTTCCGAGCCGCCGTCGTCCTGGTCGCCCAGCTCCGCAGTCGCGGCCAGGCCCTGGCGTCGTTCGGCGATGATGTAGCTGAGGGATTCGACCAGATCGGGATTAGCGTCGAAGACAAGCTTCATGGCGCGATGGCCAATTTCGAGGACTTCGGTTTCTTCAAGCGCCACGATGTTGGCAGTGCGTGGCTCACCGGTGAATAACGCCATCTCGCCAAAGAATGCCCCCTCACTCAGCGTCGCGACCGTACGCGGCCGGCCATTTTCATTCAATTGGACGGCAACCTTCCCGTTATGGACCACAAACATCGAGGAGCCGGGATCGCCCGCTCGAATCACCAATTCGCCGGGTGCGAAAACGTGGCTGCTGGCGGCCTGCGCCAGCATGGTCGTTTCTTCAGGGGACAGCGGCGCGAAGATATCAACAGCGGAAAGTCGCTCGACAATCGGCGCTGCATCGGCGCTTGTGCGTAACGGTCTTCTTTCCACCAGCAGCGTACGAGTTGGAAAAGCAAAGGTGAGTTGATTTCGTCTGAATGCGTACCAGATCCTTTGTCGAACAAGGGCATCGGTGTCATTGAATTTTGCGTAATCCTCGAGCCAGTACTTCACTTCATAATCAACCGAGCTATCGTTGAAATTTCGAATGCGAACAATCGGGCTGATCTTCTGCGAAACATTATCGGCTTCGCGCACCGCCTCTCTGACAACGTGGATTGTTTTCGCAGGCGAGTCGGTGTAGAGCGTATTGAAGAAAACAAGTCGCGCATTCAGATTGTCGCGCGGGCACACTTCGATTGGTTCTCGCGCCGCGTTGCTGTTACTGATCGTTACCACGTGGTTTTGAAACGTCCTGATTTTGATAGCGCGCCAGGTGATCTCTTCAACCACTCCACTGTGCTGCTGGCCACCAACCGTAATTACGTCGCCTACCTGAAATGGCCGATCCGCCTGCAGCGAAATGCCGGCGAAAAAGTTGCCCAGCGTGTCCTGCAATGCCAAACCGAGAATGACGCCGAAAATTGCTGAGGTCGTGAAGAGCGCGCCCAGGTTTACATCGGGAAATACCTGCGTGAAGATCACAAAGAACAGCGCGGCGAACGCAATGATCGAAAACATGTTGCGCACCAGGGTTGGTGCGTCAAACCCGCGGCGTAAGCGAACCAGCGTGAATACGCCGACATTCAGTGCGCGCACGATCAGGTAAGCGAGCGTGGCAAACAAAATCAACAGGATGGTGTTGCGAACGGCCCTGGGCCGGAACGAGAGTCCAGCCATGCGCGAGTTCAACAGATCCATCAACTGCTGATCGAATCTAAAGAGCAGATAGATCGCTAATATGACGACGGCTGTCGCCACAAAGAAGAGTGCGGTCCTGTTGCCTGGTTTTCTTTCCTTCACGTTTTTGCTGTCGGTGTCGGCACGTGCAAAGCCGGGTTTGAGGTCTATTCTTTTATCACTGATTGCTGATGTTGGCGAGATGCAATAAACATCGACCGCCGTCCAATGCTCAGCGTCCGACAAGACGCGGCATCATGGTTGCGGCAATTAACAATAACGACAACAAAGTCACGACGATGGTCGTAAGCCAGGCCGCTATGTTGTAAAGCGGACCATTGCGCCGGTTTCCCATTAGCTCGCGATCGTTAACCAGCCTCATGATCGCGAACAGAACAATCGGCAAGAGCAGTCCATTGATCACCTGTGTGACCAACAAAACTTTGATCAAGGGCAGGTTCGGAATGACGGCGATTGCGGCGCCCACACTCACCAGAAATGTAAAAACACCAAGAAAAATCGGTGCTTCGCGGAAACTTCGTGACACCCCTTTTTCAAAACCAAGCGCCTCGCTAATGGAGTACGCAGTTGCCAGGGGCAGCACGCCGGCCGCCAGCATCGAGGCTCCGAACAAGCCGACGGCAAACAACTTTTCTGCGTATGGACCAGCCAGCGGCCTCAGTGCTCGCGCGGCATCGGCAGCACTTTCGATGCGTAATCCGAAACGATGCAGCGTTGCGCCAGTTGAAACGACAATGAAGAAAACGATGAGCATCGCGAAACAGGTGCCGACCCAAACGTCTGCTTTCGTTCGGCCATAGTCTTCGGGAGTTATTCCTTTCTCGACTACGGACGATTGCACGTAAACCTGCATGTACGGCGAAATCGTCGTGCCGATTACTGCGACAGCAGTGAACAAATATGCGGCGCCCAAATCAAAAGTTGGCTTGACCAGGCCGATTGCAACCGCGCTCCAATTCGGTCGCGCCATAAATGCCGAAACGATGTAACCTAGAAATACTAACGACATGATCAGAAAAGCGCGTTCAACTCGCTGGTACGAACCTTTTACGATCAGCCACCAAATAGTAATTGCGGAAAGCGGGACCGATATGAAGCGCGGAACGCCGAACAATTCAGTAGCGGCTGCGATACCAACGAATTCAGAAACGGTTACGCCGCCGTTAGCAATTAAGAGTGCCAGCATGATGAATGCGGTCCAACGCACGCCAAAGCGTTCACGTACGAGGTCCGCAAGACCTTTTCCCGTAACCGCGCCCATGCGCGCGCACATCTCTTGAACGATGCCCAGACTTAAAGTGATGGGGATGAGGATCCAGAGAAGTTGAAAACCGTGTTCAGCGCCGACCGAGGCGAAGGTTGCAATGCCGCCGGCGTCGTTACCCGCGCTGGCTGCGATCATGCCGGGACCGAGTAGCGCCAGAAATCCAAGAAAAATGCTGCGACGAGCCACGGTGCGGCGCACACCACGAGCTCCACGACGTAGCAATCGTCGTCCGGCGGCCCCTACCGCTGCTCGCTGTTCTGCCACTTGGAGGTTCTCCGTCAGTCATTACCTTTTGAAATTTAAGATCTCAAATCTCAGATCTCAAATCGTCAATGTCAGGCGTGAGATCCTGACCGTTCTCTACCGGCGTGAGATCCTGACCGGTCTCTAAAGGATGCGACAAAGACAAGCGAAACTTGCCATCGCGGATTCCCTGGAGGTTAACCAATTAGTCTAGGCAAACGTTGTCGCCAATCTTTTGGCAGCAGAATTTCCATCGCGTCGTCAACCGTAATGATCCCCAGTATGTCGCCAGCTTCATCGACGACAGGCAGAGCGAGCAAATTGTATTCGGCAATTCGTTGAGCCACTTCCGTAGCCGGCTCATCGACGCTGGCCTTTTGAAATTCCGTTCGCATAACGTCGGCAAGCGGCGCCGACGGCTCCGCGAGTATTAAACTGCGCAGTGCAATGATGCCTTCAAGCTGCCATGAACCTTCGATCGCGACGACATAAAGGTAATAGATCATGTTGGGCGTTTCCGCCATCTCGCGGAGCCGCGCCAGCGCCTCGCCGACGGTCAGTTCCCGCGGAAGTGTGACGAATTCCGTTGTCATCAAACCGCCGGCAGTGTCGTCTTCATAAGGCAAGAGCTCGGCGACCTCGGCCTGTTCTTCACGGTCCATAAGGCCAAGGAGTTCTTCCGCTTTTTCTTCCGGCAAGTCGCCCAGTACGTCTGCGGCCTCATTCGGAGACATCCATTCCAGGATATCGGCCGCTCTTTCTTCATCCATGTCGCCGATGATTCGCGCCTGACGTTCGGAGGGCATCTCTTCGAGAGTCTCCGCTGCGGTTTCGTCGTCAAGCGACTCCACGACTTCCGATCCATGATGATAGGAAAGGGCTTCAGCGAGACGCGCGATTTCCACTGGATGCAAACGCGCCAGTTTTCCACTCGACGATTTCAATTGCACGGTCGCGGCGTCAGTCGCGAGGTAGCCCACGTCAGACCAGTCGATAACTTCGACTGCTTTCCTGCTGCCCAAAAATTTTGTCGGCGCAAGCCGGCGCCAGAGTCCCTGCAAACTGACATCGGCGCCGGTGACTCGCCAATCATCCGTGACTTCGATAATTTGCACATCATTCACACGCACCACTCGTTTGCCGTCAACATCGATCAGTTGTTTATCAAGGACGTCACGAGCAAGCAAAACTTCGCCATCGCGTCGTACGAACGGCCTCAAATCGAGCACGTCGGAATTGAGCCGCACTCCTTGTTCATCAAACCTGGTGACACGCCAGCGCGGAACAAAAAAATCGCGGCGCCGGTAGCGGGCCACCAACCCAATCAACGGCGGATGGTCTTCTTCGCCGAGGCGCACCACAACGTCCTTGACGGTAGCAACACGTTCGCCTTCAAGGTCGCGCACCGGGCGACCCAGCAGCTGGGATAGATACAACATGTTGGATTTACGCGCGGGCTGACTAACTCAATCGCCGCGGCGTGCGCATGATAGCACGGTGGATTCGAAGAAGAGGATCAGTTACGGCGCGCTCGTAACGACTTGAGGTAAGCGAAAGCACTTTCAACGAGCGGGTCGCGTTTCGCGTATAGATCCGGTCGATGGACCAGCATCAGTTTGTCAGGCGCAATGCCATTGCCTTCCAGGCGCGCGCCGGTAGCCGTTTGATAATCCATCTCACTCACGTCGAGAATCCCACCGTCGGGTAATTCGTGACGGTTGCGGATCGCAAGTACGCATCCGCACGTTTGCGTGCCGATAACAACAGCGGATTTAGACTGCTTCAAAGCGGATACGAGAATTTCAGCGGCACTCGAGGTCCGTTCGCTGGTCAGGACCACAATGGGAACCTTTAATCCCGGACCGTCGGTAGCGGATCGCAACGTCGTCAGGATGTTAAAGCCTCCGCCGGATCGATCAGTGAATTGGCCCATGTCCGTACCGGGGCCCAGAAAGATCGCCGCAATTTGGGCCATCGCCTGTGCATCGCCGCCGCCATTATTCCTCAGATCCAAAATCACGCCGCGACTGGCAGCAATCTTGTTTCTTAAATTACGAACAAATGAGTTAGCGAGGTCGCTGGTAAAGCCATCGAGTTCGACAGCGATGTACCGGCCGTCCTGGGATTCGATGCGGTAATCCAAATCGCGCTCGAACAGGTATCGTTGAAAGCGCGCATGATTTTTGCCCTCGCCCCTGTTCCGCCAAACCAAATCCAGCATTGAACCAGCGGGGCCATCAAAAATTGTCGCGAAAGCACGGGTTCGCGCTATCGGGCTCGCAGGTCCGGCTGCCAATTTTCGCCCCACGATTGATGCTGCCGGTTGACCATCGACCGACTCGATCACATCGCCCGCACGGATGCCCGCCTTATCAGGTTCAGAACCGTGTTCGACATGGACCACCGTGGCCACGCCATCAATTTCCTTGATCGATAAACCGATTGTCACAAACCGCGGATGTTCCCAGTCAAATTTTTCCTCGGGCGAAAAGACTCTCGTATGCGGGTCGTTCAGGCGGCCTAACATTTGCCGCAACACCCCGTAAAGTTGCTGTGTAGAGCGCGCGTTCGCGGCGAGTTGCCGGAAAGCAATTCGCTGCGCTTCCCAATCGACCCCGCGGAAATTCGGATCATAGTAGCGGGCGCCAATCGTGGTCCATACATCGTCGAACACTGCCAATCGTCCGGCGCGCGTAGTAGCGGACGCCGACGTTATGACCGCATGGGGCCACGCGAACGAAAACGTGGCGAGCAGTAGCAAGAGCGCGAAATAAAAGTTTGTTTTCGATTTATTCAGAAGCGAATACCTCAATTGGTCACCGGCGGTTTACGAAAGTTATAACGTAACAAAACCCGAATTGGCATTGCCGTGCCGTTACGCATCGCCGGAAAAAAGTGCAGCCTGCGAACAGTTTCGAGCGTCGCCTGGTCCAAACCAAAACCGGCCCAACGCACGACTTCGGAGTGCGTGATTTCTCCTCTGCTGTCTAGATCGACGACTACATCGACCATTGCCTCGGCTTCCGCGGCTGCGGCTGAATCCGGATAAGCTGGCACGAAACGCCGGAACGGTTTTGGTAATCGCAGGCCTTCCGCTTCAGCCAGCTTTTCGTCGTCTGGAGCTTCTTCAATTACCGGCGTTTCGCTGTCGACAAACAACGCGCGCTCGGCCCGCTCATCCTGTTCGGCCTCGTTGATCGCGCTGAATAATCGTCCAACTAAAGTTCCCTTGGCAAGCTCGTCGAGCAGTGCGCGCTCCGCCGATTTTTGATCGCTGGCGCGAAAGTTGGGCCGCTCCCAAGTGATTAGCTTTCCTGTTCGCGAACTTACCGCAAAAACCGAGGCATAAGACTCGTAGTAAACAGGGCCGCTTGACGGCGAACGTCGCAATGTCTGAGCATCGCCCAGCAGCATAAAGTCCGATCCGATCGTTTCACCCAACGTTCGGGCTTCACTGAGCGACATGTTTAGCGATCCGTTGTAGCCGGCGCCCCGCGCAGCCGCTCTAACCTGATCGCGATCCAGCACGGTCGCGTTTGCTTTTATCAATGTTGCAGCAACCGTGTCGGCCGCTGTGCGCGCAAATTCGCTGTTACCAAAGTCAACAACTGCGATCGTCAAACGACGATTGCTTTGCGCATGCAATGTTCCGATCGCCGGCGACAGCAGCAGCATGCCGAAGAGCAGCGCGCGAAACGAATGACGATTCGATATAAGCCGCATTGTGTGTTGGGAGAAGCTGGAGCGACTACGAAGTCTGAGTGCGTTTCCAAAGTCCTTGCGACGGCACACGCAACGCGCGGTTGAACTTACTCGAGGAATTTTCCCACGCAATTATGGTTGTCAATTCAACAATTTCGTCGTCGTTGTAGTGCTCGCGAAGTCGCGTAAATAATTCCGCGCTTACATCGCGACCGGTGATTGTCATGCTGTCGGCGTATTCGAGCGCCACCCGTTCGCTTTCATTATAGAGGTCGCTGCTGGCGTAGTTCTCCAGCGCTAAAATCTTTTCGTCTGAAACGCCAAGCTTGCTGCACACGGCAGCATTTATGTCCTGTCAAAATTCGCAACCATTCATTGCAGCCACGCGACGATTGACCAGTCCTTGCAACGCTGCATTGATTAAACCTGAACCTTCGATGCCAGTCCACATCGCGCGAACGCCGCGAAAGATCGTTGGCCGGCGCGCATAAATTAAGTGATTCAAAAGCGGCGCGCCCCAAAATTTCGTTTGCGCTTCGAACACATTCCTTGCATATGCGTCGGCCTGCTCCGCAGTCACGTCCGGTATTCTGGCCATGCGCCCTTAATCCCCCATCGCCGTTGATCTTGCGCCCGAGACTTTATTTGCAGGTTCGGAGTGATAGAGCTTGTAAACTCGGTCCTTAGTTTCGGCGGGGAAACAAACGCGATGCAATTCATAACCGCGCTGCAACCCCCTCACCACCTGGCTGACTTCGCTGATTTCGCGGATGCGCGGACGCGCGTAACCGTCTTCGACATAAATTAAAGTCTTTGGCTCGTCCGCCTGGGGCGCGTAGTAGTTGTAATACGGAACATCGCTCGC
>DATENN010000333.1:0-6490 GCA_035275045.1 Pyrinomonadaceae bacterium | reverse complement strand
CGTTTATCTACCCGTTTTTGCGGTGATCTCCAGCGAAGATGTTTTCCGTTTATGACAGCCCGTTACGGACAACTGGCAAACTTTTTTCTGAAGATGAACGACTTGGTGCTGATGTTGGCGGCACTGGCCGTTGGCATCGTCCTGAACTATGCGCCGGCCGGCGAATCCACGGTGCCGGCATACGCAGTTGATTTCCTCTCGACCAGAATAAAACTCGGGAACGCTCTGCTTGCCGGACTGTTGCTGATCGTTTGGTACATTACGTTTGAACTACACGGGTTGTACCGGTCTCACCGCTTAATAACTTTCACTGATGAAGTAAAAGAAATTTCGCGCGCCGTGTTCGCCGCTTCGATAGCACTCTTGATCGTCGCGCAGATCGGGCACTGGCACACGATTAATCTAAAAACCATCTTATGCATTACCGCGCTTGCGATTGTCGCCATCGCGGGAATGCGTTTGTTGTTGCGACTAAATCTGCGGCGTCTTCGGTTGCGCGGACTCAACATCAAAAAGCTGTTGCTGATTGGTAACGGACCGCGCGCGGAATGGCTGGCGAAACAGATCTCTGAACGAAGTGATTACGGCTACCGGCTGGTCGGATACATCGATGAGCAGCGCCGACTAAAAGATCCTGCCGCATTCAATGTGCCCTGGCTTGGCCGCATTGAAGACCTGCCAGACGTGATCGCCAACGAAGTCGTCGATGAAGTCTTCATCACGCTGCCAATCAAGTCGCAGTATTCGCGCATCGAGTCCGCCATCACGATTTTGGAAGAGCAGGGAATCATGGTCCACCTGTTTTCCGACCTCTTCCCGCATAAATTGGCCCGATCGCACGCCTGGGAATTTGAAGGCGCGCCACTGGTTTCACTTCAGAGCGCTCCGTCGATCAGTTGGCGAACCGAAGCAAAGCGGGTGATCGATTTTGTCGGTTCAGTAATCCTACTGACCCTGCTTTTGCCGCTGTTTCTGTTCGTTGCCCTCGTGATCAAGCTTGATTCGGCCGGACCAACCTTCTTCATCCAGGAGCGCATGGGCTACAACAAGCGCCGCTTTAGGATGATTAAGTTCCGCACCATGACGACTGATGCAGAAGCACGGATGCAAGAGGTCGAACACCTCAACGAAAAGGAAGGCCCGATTTTTAAGATCCGCAACGATCCGCGTATGACGCGCGCCGGACGCATACTGCGAAAGTTAAGCATCGACGAGTTGCCGCAACTGATAAATGTTTTGTTTGGTGACATGAGCCTCGTTGGGCCGCGACCGTTACCCATGCGCGACGTGATGGGCTTGGAGGTCGCATGGCAAAAACGCAGGTTCAGCGTGAAGCCTGGTCTGACTTGTTTGTGGCAAGTATCGGGACGCAGCAACCTTTCTTTTGAAGAATGGATGCAGCTTGACCTCGAATACATTGATCGGTGGTCGCTGTCCCTTGATTGCAAAATTTTGCTGCGCACGATTCCGGCGATTCTGATGACGGAAGGCGCCGCTTAACGGGCGACTCGCTTCCATTCCTCAAACACAAAATGTTTACGCGAAACATCCGAATGGTTTTCAGCACGAACGCCCTCGGTCTGCTGTGCGGCGTGCTGACCAGCTTGTTAAGTGCGTGGGCGCTGGGCCCGGCCGGCCGCGGCGATCTGCTTATCGTCATGCTGTGGCCGCCGGTTTGTGCGTTGCTGGCGACTTGCGGGTTGACGCAAGCGCATCGTTACTGGGCTGCAAAAGATCCTGATAGCCTTTCGATGTTGTTCTCTAACGCCCTGTTGTTCTCTGCAGTCGCTGGAGCGGTAACGCTCGCGATTGCGCAGGTTGTCATCCCGCATCTCGTCGGCCATCGAAGTGCTGAGACGATGCGATTGGTCCATATCTACCTGCTAAACATTCCCGCGGCCCTGGTCCAATTTTTGATGATTGGTTTGCTCGAGGGGGCGAGACGTTTTGGCTGGGCCGGTTCTTCACGCTTGATTACGTTTGCAGTGCAAGCAGCGCTCTATCTCGTCTTGTGGCTGTTGCATGACTTGACGGTAGCTACTGCTGCTTTCTCAGCTATGGCCGGTCAATTCGCCGCGATGTTTCTCGCATTGTTTGCAGTTTGGAGTCAGTTAAAGCCGCGCTGGAAACCGAGCTGGCTGCAATGGCGAAGAGCCGTGAACTATGGTCTGCGAGGTTATCCGGGAACGGTTGCGGATTTCGCCACGCTGCGCATGGACCAACTGCTGTTGGGCGGATTGGCATCAAGTGCGGCCATCGGTCTTTATTTTGTGGCGGTCCGTCTTTCCGAAATAACAGCGATCCTCGCGGGCTCAGTCGCGGACGCGGTGATGCCGGAAGTTGCGGCTGCCAAACATGGTGAGCGTGCAGATCAACTGCTGGCAAAAAGCCTGCGGCTAACAATTTATGTTCATCTGCTCGTACTTGTGCCGCTGTGGATCGCTGCGCCGTACATTCTGCGTTTTGTTTACGGCGAAAGTTTTGCCGCTGCGGGAACAACTTTCCGCATCCTGCTGCTCGCATCGGTGGTGCTAACAGCCGGCGGCATTGCGATCAGCGGTCTTAATGGATTTGGACACCCGGGCTTAAGTACTGTCGCGCGTGTTTGTTCAGCAGCGGTGACTGTCGTGGCGTTGCTTACCCTGCTGCCGCGATTTGGCATCGCCGGCGCGGCCATGGCCTCGCTGTTGGGTTATGGCGTGATGATGGTGGTTGCGTTAACGGCATTGATGCGACGCCGCGAACGAAGTTTATGGAGTTACCTGAAACCGCGGGCCAGCGACCTGGCAGTGCCGCAATTGCGATCGTTATTTCGGACTGAGTTACCGGCCGTGCAGAATCTCGATGCTTAGTGCGGACAGAGGAACGATAATTTGAGCGCAGTTTATCCCGAGATCACTCCAGCCCGCCGTTCGCCAATTGTCTGGTTGGCGCCGGTCCAGGCGCTGTGTGCGTTCACAGTCCTGGCTGCAATAACGGGTGGACAAATGCTTCGGAGTTGGATTCTCGGCGCGCTGCTTTTTGCGATGGCGCTGCCGCTGGCAATCAGTCTTGAAGCTGGACTGCTGGCGATGATTATTTTCGAACCCTTCCGCGGTCTCACACGCCGCGCTGAATACCTGATTGTTGACTACTCGCAATTCGATCCGATTCACGTGTTGACTCCGCTGGTCGCGCTGATGGCCATGGGCATGATGTTGCATCGTTACCGGTTGAACATTGTCAGGGCCACACCGTTGGCAACCCCCGTCTCGATTCTGGCCGCGATCTTTTTTGTACAGATCTTTAATCCATTGCAAGGCGGGCTGCTGACTGGGTTGTCAGGCGCAATGCTGATCCTTGTACCGATGTGCTGGTTCTATTTTGGCCAGGCGGTCAGCAGCCGTTTCATGCGCATCACCTTTCAAGTGATCGTCGCACTCGGATTACTTACGTCGCTGTACGGCGTTTATCAACTAATTTACGGCTATCCGCAGTTTGAACAGTACTGGCTTGAGAATGTTGAGTTTTATGTCTCCATCGGTGTGGGCCACGTCAAACGCCCGTTGGCAACTTTCACGAATGCTGAAGAATGGGGCCGTTACATTGTGATGGGCGCGCTGATGGCTTTTGGTTTCGGAGCCGCAGCAGTATCGCTTCGCAAACGTGGCCTGTGGTTCGCTTGCGGCTTGACCCTCTCAACCGTGTTGGTGTTCACCGGACAGCGCACTGCGATCTTTGGACTGATGCTCGGCATAGGCTGCCTGGTGTTGTTCGGAGCGCGCAATCTGCGTGGAGCGGCTATCAGGTTGACGCTGTTGTTGCTGCCGGTGGTGTTTGTCGTTGTGCTCGCAAAGCCGCCGGCCGAGGACGACATGTGGTCGAGAGAAGAGACCGACAAGGTTGGCACGCTGCTGTCGCACACCCAACGCGGCACTTTGCAGCCGACTGGCGAAGAAAGTCTGTACGTGCGCTTCGAAGTTTGGAAGGACCTCTTGATAAACGTGATTCCGTATCGGCCGCTCGGGTCCGGCACAGGAGCCGGATCTTTGAGCGCGCTGAAATTTGCGAACGCCGCGGACGACATCGCTATCGACAACTTTGTACTGGTGCTGGCAGTCGCAGGTGGGATTCCGGCAGCGCTGTTGTTTCTTTGGATTCTGGGACGCGCGGCATTGTTCGCGTTTCGCCGTACACGGGAAACCGCGACCGACCCAGACACCATAGCCATCTCGCGTATCACCGCCGCGTTGATCCCGGTGTTCATTCTCAACAATATCTTTGGATTGAGCTTTTCCTTATATGCCGTCGCACCGATTGGCTGGCTCATTATCGGCTGGATTAGCGTCCAGGAGGGTCGCGCTCGCGAAGAAGTTTGAAAATTCTATTTTACAACCATACAAATCAGGTGAGCGGCGCCGAGCGCGTGCTGCTGTTACTACTATCGCGCCTGAACCGCACCCGCTTTGAAGCAACGCTGATATGTCCCGCCGGCGGTCAACTGCAAAAGGCGGCGCGCGGATTTAACGTTCCGTGCGTAGAGGTGCAACAGCTGACGGCACGATTTACGTGGAAACTGCGCGCACTCTTTCATTACCTGTCGTCTTTTATTTCAACTATTCGTCAGGTGCGAACGCGCGTACGCGAACAACAACCGGATCTCATTCACGCGAACAGCATTCGCGCCGGACTTGTGATTTCAGTAGCGACATTTGGACTACGGATCCCGATTGTATGGCATGTGCACGACCTGTTGCCCGCGCATCCGTTGAGTACGTGCATTCGTTGGTTCGTTCTATTTCATCCACCGGCCCGCATCGTTGTGGTCGCGCAGGCCGCCTGTGATCGCTTCAAAGGCAAGGTGCTGCGCGTGTTTGCGGCACGAGTAAAGATCGATGTCATTCATAACGCGGTCGACATTTCAGAGGTAATTTCGGGCCATGGCAGATCGATACGTAGAGAACTGCGGTTGCGGAACGACGACAAGTTAATAGGCATTGTCGGCAATCTTTCACCCATAAAGGGCCAACTTGAACTTTTAGGCGCATTCGCGAGGGTGCGCGCGAACTTTCCAAATTCTGCGCTATTAGTCGTGGGCTCTACGCTCTTCAATAGCGATGAAGGGTACCAGCAGCGGTTACACGCCGAAGTTCGAAGATTGAATCTTGAGTCGCAGGTGAGGTTCGTGGGCCAACGCGATGACGTACCTGCCATCATGGCGGCGCTCGATTTGCTGGTGATCAATTCCCGCAGCGAAGCTTTTCCCCTGGTTGCGCTTGAAGGCATGGCGGCCGGAGTTCCGATCTTAGCGACCTCGGTGGGCGGACTGCCTGAACTAATTAAGCACAAAGAAAATGGCTGGCTGATCGAAGCAGGTAATAGCGAGGCCCTGGTCAGCTCGCTGAATTTTCTTTTGCGACGGCCCGGATTATGCGGGGACATGTCCAAGGCCGCGGGACAACACGTTGAGACGAATCATTCGGTGCCGGCGTTCATCGCCCAGGTCGAATCGACCTATAACGAGTTGCATAGTGAAGTCGCACCATTATCGAGTGAACAACTAGCCCTGTCTTCGAGCGCGAGTTAGGTCAATGTCCCGAATCGCCATATTTCACGACAATTTTGCGCAGATGGGTGGCGCCGAAAAGGTCGCCGAAGAGATTCATAAGCTGCTGCCGGATGCCGATTTGCTTTCGACCGTGGCTGTGCGAGAGGTTCTGTCACCGGGTTTACAACAAACGCGGATTAAAACAACGTGGATGCAAAGACTGCCCGGACTGCGCCGCCATTTTCGCCATTATTTTTTGTTGTATCCGTTTGCCGTTGAGTCGGCTGATCTTTCAAACTACGACCTCGTCATCACCAGTTGTTTTGGTTATGCGAAGGGCGTACGCAAGCGCAAAGACGCCGTTCACATTTGCTATTGTCATACGCCGATGCGTTGGGTGTGGCGCTACGAAGATTATAGTCAGCGAGCTGGGTTCGGTGGCGTCGTTCGCAAATTGCTGCCGTTGCTGCTACTCGCTTTGAAGGCATGGGACCGGCGCGCTGCGCGACGGCCGGATTACTACATCGCCAACTCTCAAAACGTGGCCGAGCGAATCAAAAAGTTTTACGGTCGCGATGCGGTTGTCATTCCGCCACCGATTGAAGTCGATCGATTTCGAGCTTGCGCAGAAACCGAAGATTATTTTCTGGTTTTGTCGCGGCTGGTTCCGTATAAACGAATCGATCTGGCGATCGAAGCCTGCACCAAACTAAATCGCAAACTCATCGTTGTCGGTGATGGACCTGATCGCGCCAGGTTAGAAAAACTTGCTGGACCATCAGTAACTTTTCTCGGCCGTCAACCCGATGAGGCCGTGGTCCGGTTAGCTTCGCGTTGTCGCGCGCTGCTATTTCCCGGCGAGGAAGACTTTGGCATGACGCCGCTCGAGGTGAACGCGGCGGGCCGCCCGGTCATAGCCTTTCGCGCCGGCGGCGCACTTGAAACTGTGATCGAAGGCCGAAC
>DATENN010000332.1:0-10822 GCA_035275045.1 Pyrinomonadaceae bacterium | reverse complement strand
TATCGACGCGCGCAAATCAGTTTGCGCAATTTTGTTTCAATCACAGCAGACAAAGCGATTCGACTGCTGCGCTTGATCATGTTTCGCGGCAGCGAGGGTTCAGCACGAAAAGAAGCACGCCTCAGAGACCAGGCCGCTTGGTTGCGGCAGAGCCTCATCGACCTTGGGCCGACGTTCATCAAGATCGGTCAGACGCTCGGCACGCGGGCGGACTTACTGCCATTGCCTTACGTAAAGGAATTGTCGACGCTGCAGGACAGCGTTCCCGCATTTTCTACGGCCGCCGCTTTTGCGCGAATTGAAAGTGAGTTGGGAAAACCGCTCGCGGAATGTTATGCGGAAATCGATAGCGAACCAATTGCGTCCGCATCGCTTGGTCAGGTCTATCGCGCCCGCTTGTTTACCGGTGAAGAAGTCGCGGTCAAGGTGCAGCGGCCCAATCTACAACAGACCATCAGCTTTGACGTCGCAATTCTTTACCGTCTAATCAAGCTCGTCAATCGCATCTTTCCGAAAGCCAACGAAAATGCAGACTGGGAAGGAATGCTGCGCGAGTTCTACAGCACCATTTTTGACGAGATGGATTATGTAAAGGAAGGGCGCAACGCCGATCGCTTTCGTTACAACTTTCGCACTTGGCGCGCTATTCGTGTTCCAAAGATTTTTTGGTCGCACACTGCGACCGGAGTCTTAACGCTCGAGTTTATTCGTGGCACGAAAGTCGTTGACCTGGATGCGCTGCGAGCGCGCCGCATTTCGCCGGTAAAAGTAAACCGGTTGTTGGTGCGCACCTACCTTAAGCAATTGCTGGAGGACGGTTTTTTCCACGCCGATCCGCATCCCGGCAACTTGCTGGTGATGGATTCGGGACATCTTGCCTTTTTCGATTTCGGCATGGTGGGCCGTATCGATGTAAGGCTTCAGTCGCAGATGATAAACGCGTTCTTTCATGTGGTCGAACGCGACGTTCGCGGCCTGGGCCAGGACATCATCGATTTGGATTTTCTAAAACCCGGAGTTGACGCGGACACAGTTCGCCCCGTGGTTGAAAAGCTTTTCGAAGTCTACTTGAATCTAAAACTCGGCGAGATCAAATTTAAGGAGTTGACTTACGATCTTGCGGAAGTCGTTTACGAATATCCGTTTCGTCTGCCCGCGAATTTTACCTACATCATGCGCGCGTTGATGACGCTGGAGGGTATCGGCATCGTTACCGACCCTGGTTTCAGCTTCTTTGAAACCGCGAAGCCATACGCCAAAGATTTTATGCTGCGGCGCGAAGGCCGCATCTTTGGCAAGTTCATCCTCGATAAGATTACCGGCCGTGAAAATGGCAATGGCCAGATTGAATGGTCGCGGGTCTGGAAACTTACCAAGATGGCAGCGCAAATGTATTTGAGCTAGCCGCTTTAATGCTGCCTTTCGATCGCGTTGAAGAGCAACGGAAACGTCGCCAATGATTGCCCGCGGTACTGAGGGCGGAATCCAAACAAAATCACTCGGCCTTTTCGGAGCTTGACCTCAACGAGTGCCGGCCGTCCCTTAATGTTTTCTGCACCTAACAACCAACCCGAAAGTAACGGATTCGAGTTTGCGGGATAACGCGCTACGACGTTGACAAAAACGTTCTCTGTCAAGGTGCGCTGTTGCTTAGCGACTTCAAATATAGGTGAGTCTTCAACCCAGGCAATGCTTTGCTTTGGCATTCCACGAGCCAGCGGCTGCGAGGTATCCAGCTCGATTTGCAAAATGGATCCGGGAACGAAAAATTCTTTTTGTGTCCAGGTCGGGTTGAGGTCACGCACCGGAAGCTTTAGTTGTTCAATTGCGAATTGTGACGCGCGGTTCAGACAAATAAGAGTGCCTCCTTGTTCGACAAACTCGCGCAAGGCCTTGACGCCCGCTTCTCCGATTCCGCCAGTCAATTCCTTTCGCATCGTGCCCAGAGTGTAGCCCTTCAAGAGTGCGCCCGGTGATTGGTCCGGCAGCACGATCGAATTGTAATTGGCGATCAAATTTCCTGCGCGAATGTCAGCGTCCGTTAGCGAAGCATACTGGTAATGCTCACGATCGAGCACCCATCGCGTCCATCCTTCGTCGGGCACTGACACGTGTGACTTGTAAACGCCGAGCTTTTCCGAAATTTCTCCGAAGCCGGTGCAACTATTCATGCCTGTTGCTTTTGGTAAGCGATAACGAAAAGGCCTAGCGACTGCGCGCACATCGACACCCATCAACAGTGCCAGGTCGTGCGCAGTGACGTCGTAAGGTGAAATCGGCTCGCCGCGTGTATTGCGCAAATCCGGATATCTCTGTCGTTCAAGGATCGCTTTTGCGAATGCGCCGTAGGGTTGATCCAAGCGGACCACCGCAGTGCCTTGCGGATATTTGATTCCGCCGGCGGTGAAGGGAAGAGGAAAATCCATTTCAACATCAGCGCGATCGAGCACAGCGATAAGGTCCGCCTGATGTTGGGCCTTCGGGATGATGAAGGCAAAAGGCTGCTTCGGACGCACCGCGGCCTTACCGATTTCGTAAAAGCGTTGCAGCCATTGCGCGCGATCATCCGAGGCGTTTTTCAGCAGCAGGAACGCCGTCGTGGTCATGTAGTTGGTGATGTCGCGCAAGTGCCACTCGCCGCCTCGCCAGACTGGTCCAAAGTTTGGCGATTCGGTTTTTGGGTCATAGCCCAATTCTTTTCGCAGTTGCTCGAACTTGATCGTAATCGGCGTTGCGATTTTGCACGAAGCGGTTTCAGACAAAATGCGAACGCCGCCGTGGTAATGCGAGTAAGCGCGCGACGGCGACCAGGCGTCGTAAGTTGAGTTGTTGGTTATTCCCTGAAAGCCGGCTGTGCGCATTTCCCGCGCCAGGTAGTTTCCCAATTCCGTATAGCCGATTACGATCTGCGGCGGCACGTTAGGTTCGACGGGCGCCATGTACGGCGGCACGAACAGACGCGAACCGAATTGGCCCTGCTGGTGAATGTCATAGACGATCTGTGGACGCCACACATTGTGAATTTGGTCGACAGCGATTTGTGTTTCGACCTGCGTGAAAGCATACCAGTCGCGGTTGTCATCATGCCCGGTGTATTTGTGATAAAGCTCAGGCGGGCTCGTTCCTTCGTATGGTGTTCCCACCGTCTTGTCGTACCAATCCTTAACAATGTCCACGCCATCAGGATTTAAAGAGGGAACCAGCAGCACAATCGTATTGCGCAGCACGTTTTGTATTTCAGGTTCGTTGGACGAAACCAGCCGGTGGGCGATCAACATGCTGGAGAGATAGGAACCAACTTCGGTCGAATGAATGCCACAGGTGATGAGTACGACCGTCTTACCGCGTTCGATCAATTTCGCTGCTTTCTGATCGCGGCGCGCCAGTGGTCCAAGTTTACGAGGATCGGCCAGCAGGCTTTGGATTTCCTTGAATTCTTTGAGTTGCGCTAAGTTTTCAGGTGAGCTGATGGTGGCCATTACAAATGGCTTGCCCAACGTCGATTTGCCCAGTTCTTCAAACCTGATGCGGTCGCTGGTTTTCGCGAGTGCTCGAAAATAGTTGATCACCTGATCCCAACTTGCGAGTTTTCTGTCGTCGCCGGGCGTGAAACCGAGAATATCGGCAGGTCCGGGAATTTCGCTCGCGTACTTTTGAGGTGCAGTCGCTGAACGCGAAGCCGCCGGCTGATGGATCAATACAACTGCCAACGAGACCAGCGTCAGCAGCAATGCGACCGATGTCCGGGCCATTTTGTAGCGTGAATTTTTATGTGGTCGTTTTTTCAAAATTGACGCTCACGATACCTCGCAAAGACACGTTTGCGCTATGGAAAATCCAGCGTCGGATAGAGCGATGAAACTTGCCCTAAAGCCCGCTAGCCGTGTAAAGTAAGGCGTTTTCAAACCCCTACGCACTCCCCGTTGTAAAAACCTAATCGGAGGTTATTCAGATGTCTTCTGAAAGCATCCCTGCGAACGAGTTCCCGGATCGGGTCGGCTTTAAACCGGACAATCCTTATCTCGAGACGTTCCGGCCGTACATTCCGGCTGGCGTGCGTCTTCGAGAGCTGACCGCGCTGCCGCTGATCATTGGCACACTGTTGGGGATGGTTTTTGGCGCATCGTCGCTGTACCTGGTTTTGAAGGTCGGGTTAACGGTCAGCGCGTCCATCCCGGTTGCGGTGATCTCGATAACCATCTTTCGCATGCTTTCAAAGTTCGGGATGCGAGATGCAACGATTCTCGAAAACAACATCGTTCAGACGGCGGGTTCAGCGGGAGAATCGATCGCGTTTGGGGTCGGCGTCACGATGCCCGCGATCATGATCCTTGGCTTCGATCTGGAATTCACTCGGGTGATGTTGGTCGCGATGCTCGGCGGGCTGCTGGGAATCCTGATGATGATCCCGTTGCGCCGCGCGCTAATCGTGGCGCAGCATGGCTATTTGAAATATCCGGAAGGAACGGCGTGCGCTGAAGTTTTGAAAGCAGGTGCGTCGGATGAATCTCGCGCGGCGGCGGCACAAGGCGCTGATCCAAATGCGCGCGCCGATGTGTCGACGCAAACGGGAGCGAAGACAATTTTTGGTGGACTGGGCATAGGGTTTGTTTATCAGGTTCTGATGACCGGATTAAAGGGTTGGAAAGACGTACCCGAAAAAGTTTTTGGCGCGCCGTTTAAAGCGGGTTCGCTGTCCGCTGAAATATCGCCGGCACTTTTAGGAGTCGGCTACATTATTGGACCACGAATCGCTTCGATCATGTGCGCTGGTGGTGTGCTTGCCTATCTCGTATTAATTCCCGCCATCAAATTTTTCGGCGAGGGAATGACGACCGTTTTGCCGCCCGGCACTGTGCCGATCAGCGAAATGGGTCCCAGCGAAATTCGCGGCGCTTATGTGCTTTACATCGGCGCGGGTGCTGTCGCGGCCGGCGGGATAATCAGTCTGTTCCGATCGCTGCCGACTATCTGGCACGGACTAAAAGGCGGACTGGCGGACCTTCGCGGCGGGCAGGCAGCGACTGCCAACGCGCCGCGCACGGACCAGGACCTGTCGATGAAGTTCGTAATCGGCGGCATCATTGCGTTGCTTGCTTTGATCATGATTTTCCCGCAACTGAATTTGCGCTGGAACATCATTGGCGCGATCCTGATTGTCGCTTTCGGTTTCTTGTTTGTGACCGTGTCTTCGCGCCTGACGGGTGAGATCGGCTCATCTTCTAATCCGATTTCAGGAATGACGGTCGCGACTTTGTTGCTTACCTGTCTGATCTTTCTTTTTATCGGCTGGACCGGACCCACGTATTACGTGACCGCGCTTTCCATTGGCGGCATCGTTTGTATCGCCTCGTCAAACGGGGGAACCACTTCGCAGGATCTGAAAACAGGTTTCCTGGTTGGATCGACGCCGCGCTTGCAGCAGATTGCAATTTTGGTCGGCGCATTCGCTTCAGCCTTGATTCTCGGACCGATTCTTCTCGTATTGAACGATTCGGCGACCGTTTACGCACCTCGTGTGACCTTTGCGCCAGCGACGAGCAGCATGGTTTTGGATTCGACTCGTGCGAGTTCGCTGCCTGCGTATACAGATGAAATCAAACCGTCAACCGCGGGCAATTACCGCGTGCTTAAGAATGAAGCAGGACCGGGCGTCGTAGCGGGACTCGATCCTGGCGAGTACCTCGTCGACGAGTCCGGAAAGGTTGCTTACAAGGTTGAGGAGAACTTTCCGGCCACATTGCGCATTGATCCTTCGCAGGCCGGACCTCCCGAAAAACTTAAAGGGCCGCAGGCCAATTCCGATTCCAACACCTATCGGCCCTACCACAAGACCGACACGACGGGCGGACCAGCGGGCCGTTATCTTTTAAACGATCAGGGCGTGCCGGTTTATCTTGCCGACCCGGGCATCAATGGCATTCACAAGGTGCGACCCGATGGCTCCGCCGTGACCAAGTACGACGCGCCCAAGGCTACGCTGATGTCCTACATCATTAAGGGCATTTTGAATCGGCAGTTGCCGTGGGGCTTGGTTTTACTCGGCGTGATGATCGCGATCGTGCTTGAGATGAGCGGCATTCCTTCGCTTGCTTTCGCAGTAGGTGTTTACTTGCCGCTCTCGTCATCCAGCCCAATTTTTATAGGCGGCTTAATTCGTTGGCTGGTCGATAAGTACCTCCGCGGAAAACTAAAGGACAGAAATCTGACTGAAGACGAATTGGTCGCTGAGACGGACAAGAGTCCCGGCGTGCTAATGGCTTCGGGATACATCGCGGGCGGCGCATTGGCGGCGATTGTGATCGCAATTCTGCAGGGCGTTCCGCGGCCGGCACTAGCGAACTTCAACAGGGGGGTAGAAGATTGGGCCAAGCTGCATAACCCGCTGTTTTTCGGAGCCAATGCAGATCTGTTATCGATGATTCCTTTCCTGATTCTGATGATCATGTTGTATCTAGTCGGGCGCGAAGTTATTTTGACGACGCGACCAAGTGCAGTTAAGCGGCGCTGATTCTGTCGGGATTGGTCTTATTAGTTATACTTTGGGCGCGCTGCTAACACCGGGCGCGCCTTCAGTTTGAACCAAAGGATGTTTTCAATGAGCGCATTTTTCGTCCCTCGCAGCCGCGTATTCTCCCTTTTCACTGCAGCTCTAATTATTTTTTCGGCCTCAGTTGCCGCGTCGTCGCAACAACCGCGACGCTCGCCCACTGAAACGGTGCGCGAGTTTTATAAAGCGATGCGTGAAAAGAGATTTCGCGACGCGTTTGACTTATCGATTTATAAATCCGCGATTGATCCGCTAAAACCGCAAGAGTTTGAAGACCTGCGGCCTGACTTTGAAAAAATGGCGCTCGCAATTCCGGCAGACGTCGACGTCTCGGGCGAAACGATCAGCGGCGACCTCGCGACTGTTTTTGTAAAAGTAAAAGAAGGCGACGCGGCGGAAAAATCTGAACCGGTGTTATTGATGCTGCTCGACGGCGCCTGGGTGATTGGAGATAAAGACAACCAGGCGATCGTAAAAAAAGCAGGCAAACAATTTTTCTTTAACGCTCGAATCGATACGCACCATGACGAAGTGCAGGCTATGTTGACGCGTATCTCGCTGGCCGAACTCGTTTACAGCCAACAGCACAACGGTTTGTTTGCTGATCTTGCAACATTGATCGCGGCCGGTCTGATTCCAAAGGATCTTGAGGGCACGGAATCGACGGGTTATCGATTTCACATTAACACCGCATCGGCTGGAAAGGTTTGGAACGCTGCGGCGGAGCCGGCCCAATACGGGCGAACCGGCAAGTTGTCGTTTTATCTTGATGCAGCCGGTGTGCGCAGCGCCGACAAGGGCGGAAAACCGTTGACGCCCGCAACTCAAAATTAATCAAGGGAAGTTTTACAAATGAAGACCTCGCGAACCTCGCTCCATAATCAATTCGCACACCTGATATATGCCACGCTGTTTTTGACAGCGATGTTCCTTATGCTGCCTAACGACGTGTTGGGGCAGGTTGGTCCAAGGCCGATGGCTCGTCGTCCGCCAACATTGGCCGCCGGTAACTCGAGCGTGCGCGGCCGCGTAGTTTACAAAGACAATTCCGAGCCCCTGAAAGGTGCGCGGCTACGGGTCGTTAGCGCGTCAAATGACGAGGGCGAGCTAGTCGTTTTCGCAAATGACCGCGGCGAGTTTCGGATTGATAACCTTGCCGGCGGCACCTATTACGTGACAGTTGAGGGCGGCGGCGTAGCAATGCCCAGCGGTTTTGGGATGAGAATTCCACTTCCTGTCTCAGCGATTCCGCGGCGTGAAGATTTCGAGCCGATCGCGCCCCGGCATGACGCAGAGTTTACTGTCGATGGCACCAGTAATGCGGATGTCGAGATTCGCATTGAGCGCGGAGCAAAGGTTTCAGGCAAAGTGCTAAAGCCCAACGGTTCGCCCGGGACTAACGTAGGGGTAACGTTACTTTCTCGCGGTGATCGGCAATCAGTAGCGCGATTTTCGGCGCGAACCGATCAGGACGGCAACTACAGATTTGAAAATGTTCCGGCTGGAGATTACGTCGTCGGCGCCGCCGCAGAGAATCCGCAAGGCGCGACAGACATGCGTGCTCGGCTTCGTGGCGAATCGCAAACCGTAACTTACCATCCTGCCGCTACTAATCTACGCGAAGCGACAACCGTGCACCTCGATTCCGGCGCACAGGTGTCGGGCATTAACGTCACCTTAGTAATGCGTCAATCGTTCGCTATCTCGGGACGTGTTTTGCGGCAGCAAGGCGGAGTGCCTATAGCCGGAGCGACGGTGCTATTGCGAAATAAAGATTCAGAGTTCGGCGCTTCACTTGCTCCCGGCATGGGCCAACGAACGACCAAGACCGATGAAGAAGGCCGTTGGTCCTTCAGTAACATTTCCGAAGGTTCGTACACTGTCACCGCTTTGTCCTCTCCACAGCGCTCCACTGATGACGCGCCGGCCGATCGCGAACAAGCATATAGACAATCACGTCAGCGTTATCTCGTTGCCCAACAGGATGTAATCATCGCCGGAAACTTGAGCGAGTTGCTGTTGTCAATTAGCGGACCAGGAACGGTGCAGGGAACAGTCGAGATGGATAACGGACAACCGTTGCCAACCGATCTGGTTATACACCTCGAGTTTGTGCGAGAAGGCGGCCGGCCCGGTGCGCCTTTGCCGGTGCGAGTTCAGCCCGATGGCACCTTCAGCGTCGATCAAATTCAAGGCGGCGACGTCTACCTCTACGCCGCTTCGACATCGGGACAGCACCCGGTGTATGTAAAATCAGTGACCGCCGACGGCAAGAACCTCCAGAGCGTTCCCTTAACTGTGATCGAAGGCGCAGTAGTCGGGCCCGTTCGAGTTGTTGTTTCGACCGATTCGGGTCGGGTCAACGGGCGTGTCTCGACCGCGGATAAGCAGTCCGCGGTTGATTATGTCGTCTTATTATTGCCAGTGAACCAGGAGAAGCAGCGATTTCGGACCACCTATTTCACGTCCAAAGTCGCCGCGGATGGCACGTATGGTTTGAACGCGCCGGCAGGAGAATATTTCATTTTCGCGCGGCAACGCGATCAGCTTCCACCCCTCATCACGAACCAATTTATTCAAAAAGAGCTGGTAAATAGCGAGCGAATCAGCCTTGGCGCTGGCGACAAAAAGACAGTTGATCTGCGTGCTCCATAAACGCTAGCGCCAACAAAAAATTTTTGTATTGCAAGGGCAGTCCTCCCTGCCTAGAATGCACTTGCGCCACTTTCCCGACCCGACACCTCACGGCCCCCTACTCAAGGCAGTACAGCATTAGCCAAGCTGCGCATTGTTCCCGGCACCGTCTTCGTCAAAGAGATCACTCATGGCAGAGCTAACGCGCTCATTAGTGTCACAACTTCGACGTTTTGTCGGCGACCGCCGTCATTCAAAACGCAAGAAAACCCGTTTGTCATTCACTCTTTCGTTGGTGCGTCCCGCACTTAGTCGCAATGGATCGATGCGCAGCAATAGTATGAAGGGGCACACACTCGACATCAGTGAAACAGGATTGGGGTTAGTGGTGCCCGCGATCATTCTCGACGAGCATCACTTAATTGGAGAGAACCGTCGATTGCGTGTGCAACTTGAGTTGGGGTCCGGGATGGTCGAGATGCAACTGGCGCCAATTCGCTACGAGAGTCTGGATGAGCACAAGACAGAAACGGGCTATCTGATTGGGGCGAAAATAGTTGAAATGGCCGACGCTGACCGAGCTCGTTTCAGCGAATTTGTTAGCAGCCTTTCTGGTTGACGCTCCGCTGTAAATCAACGCACGAAATTTATATAGCCAAACGCTTCCGGTACGTGAAACAGTGGCTCCGGAGTGTACGTAGGTTGCCAAGCCATGTATCGTTCGTTGCCCAGTCCGATGCAACGAAACAAATTGCCGCGCCAAATGTCTTCAGCATTTGGTTTGGGGAAGGAATCACTCCATGGAATCTGCATTGACATCGACACTTTATCTTCAAACACTCTCGCTGCTGCTTTCATTTCGGAACGATAATCCCAATCAGTCTGGCGCTCGCCAGTCGTGAAGTCGATAACCAGATCTATCCACTCACCAGTCGGCGCAACTTCAAATTCAAAATACCTCTCGGGTGTTTCAGCGCCGGGCGCAATGAATAGCTCGCAAACATCCATCTCCCAAAGTCCAATTTTCTTTTGTGTTAAATCCGGAAGGGGATTGATCAGTAAAGGCTCACGCTGGTTGCAGCGAAAGCCGACTGTAAGCGCCAGGTCCGACCAAACAATGCGCGCCTCTGCGTGGCGGGCTTCGCGGACCGCGTGTCCTGCCCAATCATGCTGAATCAATACCGCCTGGCTCTTTTCCCAAACCGGATTTTCGAAATCTTCAACTTCAATTTCTACCTTTGTATGGAGCGCGACCAGCGTTTCAGGGTCGCCGCTCATAGCAGACTCCTTACCCATCCGCCATCCACTTGCAATGTGACCCCGGTGATGTAAGAAGCGCGTTCAGACGCTAAGAAAACCGCGGCAGCTGCAATCTCGTCGGCGGTTGCCAGACGCCGCATGGGAACCTGCGCGGCCCACAGACCGATCATTTCGTCTTTCGATTTCCCGGTCGCTTTCGCACGCGCTATTGCCAGCTCCTCCTGGCGCTCAGTCAAGGTGTAGCCGGGAGCGATGTTGTTTACCGTCACGTTGTCCGCTGCAATTTCAGTCGAAACAGTTTTTGCCCAACCGGTCAGACCCGCACGTACCGTATTTGATAACAGCAACCCGTCAATGGGCTGCTTGACGGAAACAGAA
>DATENN010000331.1:0-10858 GCA_035275045.1 Pyrinomonadaceae bacterium | reverse complement strand
AGATCAAAAAACAATTTGTCTCGCCCTGCCGCAATTTTTCAAAAGCACTCCCAACGCGCATTTTGTTTTTGCCGGCGGCGCCTTTTCAGATTCTCAACATTTATTGGACGAATGTGTGAACATCTGCCGTGATCACGATGTGCTGGATCGGGTTCATTTTTTGGGGAAGCGGAGCGACGTGTCGAACATCCTTCATTCGTTGGATATTTATGTGCAGTCATCAACTAACGAGTCGCAGGGAATTGCTGTCGTCGAAGCAATGCTGGCCGGATTGCCGGTCATCGTTTCTGACATCGGCGCGTTGCGCGAAGTCACGGGGAATGGAACTTGTGGCGCAGTTTTCAAAGCTGGAGACAGCGACGGTCTTGCCAAAACGCTGATTGAATTGGCAGCTGCAACCACGCGGCGACATGAACTGGGAAAAAAAGGCCAGGAGCATGCGACGGCCAATTACAGCATCGCTGCCCACCTCGCGGCTCTGCGCAACCTGTACTCAAACCTGCTCGCGCGCTCCGATTAGCAAATCTTGACCGCTCCAAACCGTAATCAATTACGTTTGTTAATCGGAATCCCCGACCCAGAATCGCTCGGTGGACCGGCCGCGTGCGAACCACCCTTCATTGCGGAGCTGCGCAAGCAGCATGTCCATGTTGACGAAGAAATTTACGTGTACGGAGATAAGCTTTCGCGGACCTCTTCAGCCGCGCGGGTGCGGCGCGTTTTGACTTCGGCGTTCCGGCTGCGCGCGAAATTAAGGCGCGACAATTTCGATCTGGTTCATTTGAATAGTTCGTTTGACCGCCGTGCGATTCTCCGAGACGTATCGACGCTCGCAATTCTCGGAAACCGGCCTAGAGTCTTCATCAAATTCCACGGCTCCGACGTCGATCTATTAAAGACGGAACATCCAGCACTCAAAAAATCTGTCAGGCGATTACTAAATCGCGTAGATGGTATCGGCCTGTTGTCGACCGAAGAGAAAACAAATTTTCTGAATGCCGGTTGGCCGGACAAAAAACTCTTCGTCGTCAAGAACGTAGTCGAACGCGCGTTTCCCCCTGCGGATCCTGAATTCAATGCGCGACACGGATTTAAACCAGGTGTGCCGACGCTGCTTTTCATAGGCAGGTTTATTCCGGCGAAGGGGCTGTTGGACGTGATCCCAGCTTGCGCGTTATTGCGTGATCGCGGAACTGACTTTGGTCTGATTTGCGTAGGCGATGGACCATCCCGCGATGAAGCGGAGGCGGAGGTCGAACGACGATTGCTGAACGATCGTGTTTCCTTTACCGGTTATCTTTCTGAAGACAAGACTGCGGAATACTACGTGAATTGTTCAGCCCTCGTTTTTCCCACTTACCACTACGAAGGTTTTCCAATGACGATCTTTTACGCGGTTGCCGCGGGCAAACCCATCATCACCACTCGCATTCGTGCGGCGGCCGATTATCTGAGTGAACCGCAGAACTGTCTGTGGGTAGAGCCGCGAAACCCTGAAATGCTCGCCGACAGGATTCAGTTGCTGATTGAAAATCCTCAACTGCGCCTGACGATGGCCCGGGAGAATCAGAAGCTAGCTCGAGAGTTTTCCGCGGCTATGGTGACCAATGAATACCTGGCAGCGTACCGCAAGGTCATCGCGGCGACTCGCGCCGACGATGCAGAATCAAAAGTCTTGCCTGCTCATAAAGCCAAATAAATCCCACGGCAGCGAGTACAAAAAGAAAATAGTGCATGGATAATATGTAGCGGAACTCGGTCCAGAGCGCTGACTGCACGCACATGTAGTAGATCGGGACAATTGTCAGCACTGCGAGGGGCACCCACTGTTTGCGTTTTATCAAAACTATTAGTCCGATCATTGTTAACGGAAGCATTACCGCCGTTAGAAAAACTTTTTCGATGGTACGGAAAAGCAATCGCGGGTAACGAGTCCACGTGTACGATGCGTGGCCCAGCGAAACTAATTCCACCTCACCAACGCGCGCTAAAAACGGCCCATGTTCCGTTGTCAGTTTGACCTGGATTTCGTTGGCCGTATCGCTGACGAACGCCAGGTTGATTGTTCGCGTCACCTGGTTGTTCTCGGACAAGTCGAGCCAGTTGACGGGATAATAATCAGGACTAATGGCGAGCGTTTTGTTGTCCGCCGCTGAGACAACTTCGATCGCGACACCGCCGTGTTCGATTAATAACGGCACTCGCAGCACATAATCCGTATCGGGTTGCGCTGTTGCCCGGCCCAAATTTGCTGAACCGCGCGGTTGATCAACTTTGACGAAGCCGGCAGTCGCGCCGGGGTCGGCAGCGGTCTTAATAACTACAGATGGTGCAGCCGGTGCGTTTAAGGAATGCGTGATGGCTGGTTGAGATCGAATCAATTCCACCCGGGCTAGTCGCAGCATCGAGGCCGCCCGATTGAGCATTACATTTGAAAACCAAAAAGGATGGTGCGCGATTATTTTGAGACCAGACTGCACGCGGAATCGTTCCCGCATCACCCCATCCACTCCGAATCTATTCGCCAGATAGTCGGGACGCTGAAATTTTTCGGCTTCCCATTTCGAGACCAGATAGTCGTTATCCGGAAGGCCGAAACGATGGTCGCGATCGTTAACGCCGATACCTTCCACCAAAGTAATACCGGCGCTCAACGAAATTGGAATGAAGGAGCGGAAGTAGACGTAATTTCGAATCGTCACTGGAACGATCAGCAACAGGAAGCCGGCGAGCAGTGCGGCGGATGATCGCATTCGCACGCCCGGTTTGAACAAGACGGGAAGCACCGCACACACAAATAAGGGCAAGAGTAATATGTTCGATCTTAACCAGCAGGATATGCCGATCATGACGCCGGCGGCAAACAAGGTAAAAAATTTCGGACTCTTGTAAGCGCGAACAATCAGGTACAGACCAAGCACAAGCGGCGGCGCGGCGAGCGGATCGGGCAACAACGCGACCGAGTGATAAGCCAGTTGCGGCGAAAACGCGATGAGCATTCCTGCAAGCGTCGCCACCCTGAAGCGGAAGAATTCGTACGCCAGGAAAAAAATAACAATCGCCGCCAACGAGTCAGCAATAATGTGCAGCAGCCGCAGCCAAGTGTTGGCCGACGGTCCAAAAAATCTCTTGATAGCAGCGAATAATAATGGATAGCCCGGTGGGTGCTTGATGACGTTTGCATCGCTTGGCGGATTTGGACCATACACAAAGCCGCGAATGTCGCCCCGTGCCAGCAGTTCGCCGTGAGCTTCGTATTCTCCTGTCATGCCGTTAAACGGCGGTTCACGGTTGTCTTGCCAGTGAAAGACGCGCACTGCAAGCGAACATAAAAAGATCGCCATGCAAGCCAACGCGACGGCCCGGCGGTCGGCAACTAAGTTGCTCTTCATAATTTGTTTACAGTAATCTCCAACCGCAGTGTATCGCCCCAGCTCCGCCCTTAGAGCGCCTGAGATTTAAACATGAAGGTTGAAGAAGTCAACGCGATCCAGGAAGTTGACTACGAACGCGAGAAGTTTGCCGTCGTTGATGCGGCCCAGCGCCGGTATCTCGCCGAACGCGCGTTGCATTGGAACGACGTGGCGCGTTGGACGGACCGGCACCGCGGTCTTGGTTCAGCCTATCACCGGCGGCTTGTCGCCATTTACCGGTTCTTAATTCCCGCAGCAAGTCGCGTTTTGGAAATTGGCTGCGGTCGCGGGGACCTGCTCGCCGCGCTTAAGCCTGCCTATGGCGTAGGCATCGACTTCTCAGCAGAAATGATCGCGCGAGCCCGTGAGGATCATCCGGAGATTCAATTTGTTCAAGCCGATGCGCACGCTTTTGATCTCGTTCAAGACTTCGACTTCATCATTCTTTCTGACGTCGTTAACGATTTGTGGGATGCGCAAACTGTCTTTGCACAAATTCGAAAGCTCGCGACGTCGCGCACCCGCGTGCTGCTAAATTTTTATAACCGCTTGTGGGAATTACCGCTGGCTGCAGCGCGAAGGCTGGGACTCGCCAAGCCGAATCTCGATCAAAACTGGTTCACAGTTGAAGACATTACCGGGCTGTTGGCGTTGGCGGATTTTGAAGTGATCCGGCATCGTACCGACGTTTTGTTGCCACTGCCAATTCCTTTGCTGGGCGCGTTTGCCGATCGTTATCTGGCGAAGATCTGGCCCTTTAGCGCGTTCGCGCTGACGCATGTTTTAGTCGCGCGTCCGGTGCCGGCCACAAAACAGATCAATGCGCGGGAAAAATTGCCGACAGTGTCCGTCGTCGTGGCTGCAAGAAACGAGTCGGGAAATATCCCGGCCATTTTCGCCCGCGTACCGGAATTGGGGCGCAGCACTGAACTGGTTTTCGTTGAAGGAGGCTCGCTCGACAATACTTACGAAGCGATTCAGTTTGAAATGGCAAACAATCCGCACCGACAGTCTCAACTGTTGAAACAACGTGGCAAGGGAAAAGGCGATGCGGTCAGACTTGGTTTTCAACATGCGACCGGCGAGCTGTTGCTTATTCTGGACGCGGATCTTACCGTTCCTCCTGAAGACTTACCTCGTTTTGTTGAGGCGCTGGTGTCGGGGAAAACAGATTTTGCGAACGGCTCGCGTCTGGTCTATCCAATGGAGAAAGACGCGATGCGCTTTTTCAATCTGCTGGGCAACAAGTTTTTCAGCGTTGCCTTTTCGTGGTTGCTGGGACAACCCATTAAAGACACGCTCTGTGGCACTAAGGCATTATGGCGGGTCGATTACGAAACCATCGCGGCGAATCGTTCTTACTTTGGCGATTTTGATCCGTTCGGAGACTTCGATCTTTTGTTCGGGGCGGCGAAAGCGAGCATGAAGATTGTCGATATCCCCATTCGTTACCGCGATCGCAGTTACGGGGAAACCAATATTCAACGTTGGCGACATGGCTGGTTGCTGTTGCGCATGGTTGTGTTTGCCGCCCGGCGAATCAAGTTCATTTAATTCATGAAGCAAATTCTTCAGAACCAACGAACCGGCGATTTAACAGTCGCTGAAGTGCCCGCGCCGATATTGCAGCGTGGCCGTGTCTTGGTGCGCACTGCTGCTTCGTTGATTAGTGCCGGCACCGAGCGCCTGTCATTGCAATTGGCCCAGAAGAATTTGCTGGGCAAAGCAAGAGAACGACCGGACTTGGTTAAGCAAGTAGTTCAGAAGTACAAAACTGAAGGCCTGGTCAGCACCATTAATGCGGTGCGGGCCAAGCTCGATACAAATAAGGCGCTCGGGTACAGCGCGTCCGGCACGGTGCTCGAAGTCGGCGGCGATGTTAGCGGATTACACCCCGGTGATCGGGTCGCTTGTGCCGGGGCGGATTTCGCATCGCACGCTGAAGTGCTTTCGGTGCCGCGCAACCTGTGCGTGCGCTTGCCGGCGGCGGTTAATTTCGAAGCCGGCGCGTTTGGCACGCTCGGGGCTATTGCCTTGCAGGGATTGCGTCTCGCGGAACCAACGCTGGGCGAAGCGGTGGTTGTGATTGGTCTCGGCTTGCTGGGCCAATTGACGGTGCAACTCCTAAAAGCTAATGGCTGTCGCGTCTGCGGCGTTGATTTGGACCAGGCGAAAGTTGATTGTGCCCTTGAGCTGGGCGCCGACGCTGCTTTTGTCAACGGACCCGAAACCAAACAACAAATTATTGATTGGTCGCGCGGCCGGGGCGCAGATGCAGTGTTGATTACGGCGGCATCGTCGTCAAATGAGCCGATCGAGATGGCCGGTGAGATTTCTCGTCCTAAGGGCCGCGTCGTAGTCGTCGGTCTGGTTGGCTTGGACGTCCCGCGACAAAGTTTTTACGAGCGCGAGTTGAGTTTGAAAGTCTCAATGTCGTATGGCCCGGGACGCTACGATCCGGATTACGAAGAGCACGGTCACGATTATCCGTTCGCTTATGTCCGTTGGACGGAACAGCGAAACATCGAAGCTTTTTTAGATATGATTGCCGCCGGACGCGTAAACGTAGAGCGATTGATCAGTCACCGTTTTCCAATTCGCGACGCTAACAAGGCTTACGAACTCATCACCCACGGCGGCCAGCCTTATCTCGGCGTATTACTGACTTACGATGAACGACCGCTGGCGAAAACGATCGAGATAACGAAGGCACGTCGGCCCAATGCCAAAGTCCGGGTGGGAGTGATAGGCGCTGGAAGTTATTTAACGGGCAAGTTATTACCGCAGTTTAAAGATGCGGGCGTTGAATTTCGCAGCATCGCTACTGCTTCGGGAGTCTCGGGAACGGATGCGGGCAAAAAATTCGGCTTCGCTCAGGCCGTGTCGTCCGCAGACGAGGTTCTTGCCGATGACGCCACCAATCTCATCATTATCGGAACACGACATGATTCCCATGCAGATTTAGTAACTTCGGCTTTACGCGCGAACCGCCACGTGTTTGTGGAGAAGCCGCTCGCGATGAACGTTGAGCAATTGGAACAGATACTAGAGGCCGAGCGAAGTTCAGAAGGCTCGCTGATGGTGGGATTCAACCGAAGGTTTGCGCCATTGAGCGTTGAGGGCCGCGATTTTTTCAGCGACCGGCGCAACCCGTTGTCAATTCTCTATCGAGTAAACGCCGGACGAATTGCAAAGAGTCATTGGGTTCAGGACGCAGACGAAGGCGGCGGCCGCATCATTGGCGAAGCGTGCCACTTTATCGATTTGATGCAGTACTGGACGTCTGCCCCACCAGTCACAGTTTTTGCTGAAGCGATTAGCTCGGACGATGCGCAAGTTGTCGAAGCGGATTCAGTATTCATAACTTTGCGTTTTGCTGACGGCTCGAACGGCTGCATCGCTTATGTTGCCGAGGGCGACAAGACGATGCCGAAAGAGCGCATCGAAATTTTCGGTGGCGGCAAGACGTTTGTGCTTGACGACTTTCGGCGCGCGACTTTTCACAAGAACGGAAAAGAGCAGCACAAAGAGTTGAAAGTCCAGGACAAAGGGCAGGCCGCAATGGTGCGCGCTGTTTTTGCGATGGTGCGCGATGGCGGTCCCTCACCCATTCCAGTTGATGAATTATCGGCTACGACGCTCGCTACTTTCCGCATCATCGACTCATTGCGAAGTGGGGAGCGACAAGACGTTCGGGCTGAGCAATGAGCAATAACAATGGGCGAGCAATGCGAATGAGTGCTGAGTACTGAGTACTGAGTGCTGAGCGATGAATGCTAAACAATCGAGCTGAATAGTTTTCGATTCGCTAAAACTCACCACTCAGTCAGTACTCAGCACTCAGCACTCATTGCTCAGCAGTCCGTACTCAGCACTTTTATAGTTACCTATGTGTGGAATTGCTGGAGTCATTAGCGCTGATGCGGAACGTTTCCTGCCGCCGATGCTTGCCGCGATCGAGCATCGAGGGCGCGATGACGAAGGTGTTTGGACATCGCCAGTAATCGATGATCACAAGCGTCGCGTTTCGCTAGGCCATCGCCGCCTTGCCATTATCGATACCAGTTCCGCCGGTCATCAGCCGATGGTGTCGCGCGATGGCCGTTTTGTTCTCACCTTTAACGGCGAAATCTACAACTATCGCGAGCTGCGCGAACTGTTAAAAGCTAAAGGTCGAACCTTTTCTACTGACACCGATACCGAGGTTCTGCTTGAAGCGTTCGCTGAATGGGGCGTTGAAGGATTGGTTCGACTCAACGGCATGTTTGCCTTCGCCGTTTGGGATGCGCACGAGCGCACCTTGACGCTGGTGCGTGATCGGGTCGGAATAAAGCCACTGTACTACGCCGCTGTTCCGGCGACTGAGACGGCGCCTGCGAGCTTTATCTTTGCTTCAGAAATTAAGGCGATTATCGCCACCGGTTTAGTGAAATCCGAACTCGATCCGGTCGCTCTTCACCAGTATCTGACATTTCTTTGGACACCTGATCCGCACACCATTTTCAAAGGCATTCACAAATTGCCGCCGGCGCATGTTCTGACTTTCAAGGACGATGCGCTTGTGACGAAAGAATGGTGGGACATTTCTTACGACAACATTGAAGAAGGCAAAAGCGAGCAATGGTGGCGCGAGCGCGTGCTGGAAACACTTGATCGCGTCGTCGATCTCGAAATGGTTGCCGATGTACCGCTCGGTTCGTTTCTATCCGGCGGCGTTGACTCGTCCGGCATCGTGGCAATGATGAAGAACCACAGCAACGGCAGAAGAGTCAGCACCTACACGATCGGGTTCGAGGCTGCCGACCTGCGCTATGACATCATTCCTGACGACGTTGGCTGGGCGCGCAAAGCGAACACGATTCTCAAAACTGATAATCGCGAGATCATGCTCGCGCCAGACGTCGCGGACCTGCTGCCAAAACTGATCTATCACCTCGACGAGCCCACTGCGGACCCTGCAATATTTGCCAGCTATCTCATTTCGAAAGCCGCGCGTGAAACGCTCACCGTGTTGTTGTCGGGAGTTGGCGGCGACGAAGTGTTTGCAGGCTACCCGCGTTTGCTCGCCATGAAACTCGCCCATGCTTTAGAGCCCGTGCCAATCGCGGTGCGTCAGCCGGGATTGAAAATGCTGGCCGCCGCATTGCCCGGCGGACGTCCTGGAAAATTCACGGGGCCACTGCGGAACGCAAAAAAGTTTTCGCGCAGCGCTGCTTTTGAGTTCGAAGATCGTTATCTTGGATACGGAACGTATTTTGACGATGCGGCAAAGGCCAGTCTTTATTCAGATCAAATGAGAGCTGTGACGCGGGAGGTCGACGCTTACGCCGAACATCGCCGTTATTTTGCGCGACAGCAAAATGCGCATCCCTTGAACCGCTTGCTCTATGTTGACCTCAAAACGTTTTTACCTTGTCTAAATCTCACCTACACCGACAAGACATCAATGGCGGCGAACCTAGAGGTGCGCGTTCCGTATCTCAACGTGGAGATGTTGGAATTGACCGCGCGCATGCCGCCGCGACTTAAGCTGCGCGGCTTGAAACGCAAATACATTCTCAAGCGCGCGTTGGAAAAAGTCTTGCCGCATGACTTGGTATGGCGAAAGAAAGCCGGGTTTGGCGCGCCGATTCGGGCCTGGTTGCGCGGGCCATTACGCCCTATGGTTGACGATCTGTTGTCGGAAGAAACGGTGAAGCAGCGCGGATTGTTTGAGCCGAGGGAAGTGCAACGAATCATTGAACAAAATCTGTCGGGGCGCGAAGACTACAATCTGCAGGTGTTTCAATTACTCGTTTTGGAACTGTGGCAACGACAGTTTGTGAATTAGAAACTGAAACTGCGCCGCGTGCTCCCTCTATTGCCGATTGCGAATCAGGGTGCGCGGAACTTCGCTACTGAGAAAGAATGAAACGTTGACAACCCATCGGCGCGGTTCTATTCTGAATTTGGCTGATCGTTTTGCGTGAAGCGTTGTTTAGTCTTACCATCCTCGCCAAAAAAACTCCCAAGTGTGCGTCAGATGGCCCAGAACAAGACTTTAGAAAAAACAAAGAACACTGTGCGTTCGCGCGGTGTGCGAGTGCTGCTGGCCGAAGACGACCGTGCCTTGCGTCGGTTTCTGCAGATTATTCTCGAACGCGCCGGTTACACCGTCATTCCTGCTGAGGATGGATTGGAAGCGATGAAGATTGCTTTGTCATCAGCGGTGGATGTTTTGATCACTGATGCGATGATGCCGAACTTGAGCGGTCATGAACTCTGTCGCTTCGTTCGCAACAGCCAGACCTTAACGCACTTGCCAGTCATCCTCTTAAGTGCGCTTGAACAAAAAGAAAACGGCGCGGGTGAACAAGTGGACGCGTTTCTTTCAAAACCTGTTGCCGGTGAAGATCTGATTGCGTGTATTGAAAGATTAGTAGCGCGGAAGAAAGACTAAGTTATCGAGCAAACTTCAGTTGGCATAACTTGCGAAGCAAAAAGGCGATCCGATTGGGTCGCCTTTGTTTTTGTTGGACGTTCTGTAGTGCAAACTAAAGTTTGCGCTGTGAGGTTTGCGCTAAGCCGTCGTCGCACTGGTCACTTCGATCAGCGCATCGAGCCCGGTGTAGGGAATTGCCTGCGCCTGGGCCACCGCTTCGTAGGTGCAATGACCGGCGTAAGTGTTCACGCCCGCCTTCAGACCAGAATCACTGCGAATGGCATCCATGAATCCCATGTTGGCCAACTTAACCGCATAAGGCAATGTTGCGTTGGTTAATGCGAACGTCGACGTGCGTGGCACCGCACCAGGCATGTTAGCCACGCAATAATGCAGTACGCCCTCGACGTAGTAAGTAGGATCCGAATGTGTGGTTGGGTGCGTGGTCTCGATGCATCCGCCCTGGTCCACGGCAACATCGACGATCACTGAGCCATTAGGCACGTCTTTCAACATCGAACGCGTGACCAGTCGCGGCGCCGACGCGCCCGGCACCAACACGGCGCCGACGATCAAGTCCGCCTGCGAGATCGCGTCGTGAATCATGTACGCGCTCGACGCAAGCGTAGAAATTTTTGAAAGGAAAATATCGTCCAACTCGCGCAGTCGCTCGAGATTGTTATCGATGATCGTTACGTGCGCGCCCATGCCGACCGCGATCTTGGCAGCGTTTGTGCCAACCACACCGCCGCCGATGATCACAACTCGCGCCGCAGGCACGCCCGGAACACCGCCAAGCAGAATGCCGCGTCCGCCCGCCATCTTTTCGAGGTAATGCGCGCCTACCTGGATCGCCATGCGCCCTGCCACTTCCGACATCGGCGTCAGTAAAGGCAATCCGCCGCGGCGGTCAGTAATAGTTTCGTAAGCGATGCCGGTAACTTTGCGTTGAATAAGTTGCTCAGTTAGTTTTTTGTCCGGCGCCAGATGAAGATACGTGAACAGCAATTGGCCCTCGCGCATG
>DATENN010000330.1:0-6145 GCA_035275045.1 Pyrinomonadaceae bacterium | reverse complement strand
TGTCTCGCGCGATACGCAGGCTCAGCTAAGCTCGACACGAATTCATCGAGCTCCGCCGGTGTCAACCCAACCAGATTTTCTTTTTGGTCTATCGCACTCATTCGATCGTTTTCCGAGACGGCATCGGCCGACGTTTAGCGTTATAATTAGAGTCGCAAAGCATGTCTTCAATAGCAAACGTCGAGCGAAAGATCCGCCGCATCGAAGGCTTTCGCGTGCGCATTCTGCATCTCACCGGCGCGGATGTACGCGGCGATCGCGAGGGCTTGCCGCAGTATGCTTATCACCGCGCCGCCGAAAACGATATAACAGTTGAGAGCTGGAAAAATCAGCGCTTCAGACCGTCGTTTCCCGGCTTTGAAGTCGACGTCGTCGATGCTACAAGAAACTCAGTTCAGGGAAACACGAAACTGGGGACTGTTCGCGAGACTTATTTGCGCAGGCAAAAGCAAAAGTGAGTAGCCCCTGCCAGAGTTTGTTTCCAGCAGCGACCACCCACGTTTGTTACTTCCTCAAAACTTACTGAATCGTAAATTTCGCCGATGGCGTCAGGGCCTGGCCTGACACCTTGTCCCGAATGCGGATCATCAGCTCATATTCGCCCGGCGCTAATCTTTGCGAGTCGACCAAGCGAGCCAGCGTTAGTCGCTGACCAGCGTCGCTCATGCCCTGCCAGTTTTCAGGCTGCTTGCCGATTTCTTTGCCGTCTTTCAACAGCACGTATTCAACATCCACGGCCGGACGCAGCGTCGTTTGATCGATGCCCGCGTTATAAACCTGCAAATAAACGCCGATCGGTTGCCCGCGATGATAAACGCCGGAAACGTTCGGAATGACTTTCGTTTGTCCAATCACGAATTGGCCCACTGCCGGCTGATCGCCGATGCTCTCCAACTTTGCAGCTAACACCAGCGTCGAAGTGGACAGCTTTTGCGGATCGTATTTCGGAACTGTGAAACCAACGTGCCGTACGCCCGTCGCACCCGAAGCCACATCGCGAACGATCACATCGACCTTGTAAGTTCCGGGAAGTAATGCCACCGCTTTCTGATAGGCAGATTTGCGGTCCTTCGCCTCGCTCAGTTCTGTAGAAGTCGCAGAAGTAATAACCGGATCTTCAAAGATGCCGGCGCGTCGTCCGGCAACCGAAGTTATCCTGCCAAAAATATTCATCCGCGCTTGCAACACACCGCCGCTGTCCTGAAACACGAGGTCCTTGTTTTCAGTCTGGATAGTGAAGGCCGTGATTACACGCTCATCGGATTGCCGGAAAAAGTCGATCCGCATATCAAAGTTCAGCGGATTCTCTTCAATGACGCCGGTGTTAACCGCACTCGCCAGATCGTTGAATTTGATCTGGGGCGGGCGGTTAAGATTCGTCAGCAACTCTAAACGTGCGAAGGGGCTGTCGGCAGCGCGTTGATAATCGCGCAGTCCGTATTCAGACATGCCGCCAACCCGGCTGGCTTTACTTGAAAGTCCCAACTGTTCAGAAAGCGTCAGTCCGCCTCCCGGAATATTCCACATCGCGTCCTTCTCGTTAGGGTTCCGCGCAATGCGATATTCACCGCTGCCGGTTGGGTCGACGAATTCAATTTCCACTCCTGATCCGACTCCGGGGAGATAGCGATAAAACCAGGTCTCAAACGGATAGGTTGTGGTCGCTCCGCCACCTTCGGTCGCAGGCCGATCGTATGGACCACCCGCTGGATGCGTCTCGCGTTCGTCCGGCTTTCCGTACATTATCCAAATGCGCCCGCGATCGCTCTTCCAGCCCGGTATGCCCGAGGCGAAATGCTCGTTCGCGTAAGCGATGCGTTCGTAATACTCTTCTTTGTATTCGTTTTCGTCAGTGTCCGGATCGGGATCGCGGCGGCGCCAGAACTCTTCGATAAACTTTTCGCGCTCATCATCAGTCGCCAATTTTTTGAAGGCCTTGCGCTCTTCGTCGGTGATGATGTACGTCACATCTTTCTCCAACCAATCCTTGTAAGCCTTTTTTAATTCCGGCTTAACGTTGCGCGGTTTTTCCATCGGATCCTGAGTGCGACTCGGATCCTGCGCAAAAACGCCAATAGCGGCCCCCAGCAGCACTATGGGGAGAACAGCCAAACGCAGACTGGCTTTGTGGAAACGCATAACTAAACTCCTGTTTGATTGAAAGCTCAACGAATTGCGCGCCTATCGGAACGATGCGAGAGCCAGGGATTCTAAAGTCTCGCCGGGAACACAGTCAAGATGCGGCAAATACAGCATTTCGTTGCCTTTTTAGTCCCGAGTTGGCTGGCAAAACTGGGGATTACGCAGCTCGGCGCGGACGGCTGAAGACCCATGCAACCACGATTGAAACGAGATATAAAACGATCATCGGCGCCGCGAACAGCAGCATGTTGGGAATATCGTTGGTCGGGGACAAAACGGCGGCTGCAATCAGAATGACGATTAACGAAGTTTTCCAAATTCGCAGCAAAAACCCCGCGGTCACTAAACCGATTCGCGCCAGAACATACGTTACTGCGGGCATTTGAAACACGATTCCCATACCCAGCATGACAATGATAATGAAGTCAAAATAGTCGTCTGCCTTCAGCAGCAACCTGAAGTCCTGGCCAAGTCCCAGTAAATACTTAGCGGCTGGTGGAAAAATTATCTTGTAAGCGAACATCGCGCCAAGCACGAATGAAATTGAGGACAGAGCAATGAAGGGCGTCACATAAGCGCGCTCGTGCGGGTAAAGCCCGGGCGAAACAAACGCCCAGATTTGCCACAGCAAAAACGGTATTGATAAGCAAATCGCCGCGTACAGCGACACCTTCACATAGAGCGAAAACGGCTCGATCGCGCTGGTAACAATTAGTTTATCGCTGACGCCTGAATAGGCTTCAGGCAGCGCCGCAAAGTCCACCGGCAAGCGCACACCCTTGGGGATGATCGCGTTGCCTGCATACAACGGCTCTTCAGTGAACAATCCCAGGTGACCCTGCGCGTCTTTCATTGCTCGCGCCGTCACCGAAGCCCCAGGCGGAAGCACGCTGGCGCCTAATTTTGTCTCGGCAGGAAAAACGTAACGGCCGACGTCGTTTTCTTGAACTGCCGTCAACGGCAGAATGCGTTCGTTGCCTGTTAATCCGTTTATCGGCACCTGCCGCCGCTGAGCTTCAGCTAATGCCTGCTCGACCGGGATTGCCAGGAAGCGATAAATCCGATCGGAGAGAAACCAACACGCGGTCGCTGCTAGAAAGACAAAAAGAATTGATCGAATTAAGCGGCTGCGTAACTCATCCAGATGTTCAAGGAACGACATCTGCCCGCCAAGCTCGGCCTTTGCCCGCCGTGCGGTGCTCGCTTTAAGAAATGTCGCCATTAATGATTGCTATTTTGAGGGGCGTGATTAAAGCCAATCGCTCTTTCTCGACGGCTCTTGTATGACCGGTGCTTCGGCAGCGGGTTCAGCCGAATCGTTTGGAATCGATTCTCGCGCAATGACGCGGTCCGGCGGCACGACCTCGATTAGCGGCGCTTGTAGACTGGGCTCGTTGGAATCTGAATTCGTTGCCACAGTGGCAGACACCGGCTCGGCCATAAAAGCAGTCGCCTCTTCCAAGGTAACTTCGCGGTCCCAGGTGCGCTTGAAATCTTCAGACGCGCGACGGAACTCCGCCATGCTCTTGCCAAAGGTGCGGCTCAGTTGCGGCAGTTTGCGTGGCCCAAAAAAGACCAGCGCCATCGCCAGAATGAAAAGCAATTCGGTGCTACCAAGTGATTCAAGGATTAACAGGACCACGTGCGAAATTCCTTTCGGTGCTGCTAACGGTGGGCAGTCCGTGCCGATTGTAACCCGCGCGCTGCTAAACAAGAAGTACGGCACTTTCGACGAGTGCGTTGCTTGACAGCTTCCCGCGAACTCGCGCACGCTTGAGTCATTCATCAATCCGTCAGGCAGCAACCAGACAATCGTAATGGAAGACGCCAGCAATCTCGCGCCTGCATCGCCGTCATCAGAAGCCGGCACGTTAGAGCGGTTGGGCGAGACAGCAGATCGTGTCGCGGCCACCACCAGGAAACTGGAAAAGGTAGCGATTGTAGGCGATTACCTAAAACGATTGAATGACGCTGATCTTTCCCGCGCTGCGCGCTATCTCGCCGGTCACCAATTCCCTTTGAACGACTCAAGAACGACGAACGTCGGTGGCAGCATCATCAGTACGGCCTTAAGCGAAGCGACTGGGTTGAGCTTGCAGGATTTGCAGCCGATTTATGTGCGGCTTGGCGATGCGGGCGATGCAGCTTACGAAGCCATCAGGGCCACGAAGAAACGAAGCGAGCCGGCCATCTCACTCGCGGAAACAGAATCGATTATCGAACGGCTCAGCGACACCCGGGGAATCAAAAACAAGACCGGCATTCTCACCACCGCTTTAGGCGGCGCCACCGCGCTCGAAGCCAAATATTTAATCAAGTTACTGAGTAGCGATCTTCGCATCGGACTGCGCGAGAGCTTAGTTGAAGATGCCGTAGCGCGTGCGTTCGGACAACCGCTCGAGCGAGTGTCACAAGTGAACATGCTGCTCGGCGATATTGGCGAGACGGCAGTTCGGGCGCGAGCCGGAGATTTGGCTGACGTTAACATGCGGCTGTTTCACCCGATCAAGTTCATGCTCGCGACGCCAGCGGCTGATCTGGCGGACATCGCCCGCACGATGCCGGACTCGTTCTTTGTCGAAGACAAGTTCGACGGCATTCGCGCACAGGTTCATACCCAAAACGGACGCGTCGCCATCTACTCGCGGACAATGGATGAAATTACTCACCGCTTTCCCGAAGTCGAGCAGGTGCTCAAACGAAGCCGGTTCGACGCCATAATCGACGGTGAGCTGCTGCCTGCTAAAGGCGAACAAATTCTTCCCTTCAGCGAATTACAAAAACGACTGGGACGAAAGACCATCGCGGCGGAGCTCCTGCGGGAAGTACCGGTGATTCTGGTTGCTTACGATCTGCTGTATGCCAACGGTCAAGTGCTGACCGATCAGCCGCTCGATGCGCGACGCCGTATGCTCGAAGAAATAGTCGTTACCAGCGAGACCATTCGAGTTTCTCAGGCCAAGATATTCTCCGCCGTCGCGCAGGTCGACGATGAGTTTGACCAGGCGCGCGCCCGCGGCAACGAGGGCTTGATGATCAAGAGTCCCAGCTCGTTCTACAAGCCTGGGCGGCGCGGCCGCGAGTGGCTCAAAGTGAAGCGTGCCATCGCCACGCTCGACGTAGTCGTGACGGCGGTCGAGGTGGGCCACGGGAAACGACGGCACCTGCTGTCAGATTACACTTTCGCTGTTCGCCGCTCAGATGACGACGGCGAATTACTAAATATCGGGAAAGCCTATTCGGGATTGACGGATGCGGAGCTAGCCGAAATGACCGAGTGGTTTAAAACCCACACAATGCAACAATTTGGACATGGCCGCGTCCGCCTCGTTGAACCCACTACTGTGATCGAGGTCACCTTCGATCGGGTGCAACCTTCGAAAAGACATAAGAGCGGCTACGCCCTTCGCTTCCCGAGAATTCTGCGATTACGCCCCGATAAAACCACCGCCGAAATTGATACCCTCGAAACCGTACGTCGACTAGTGGCGGCTAACAACACGTGAACACTTTGGAGTATTCAACGGGCAAACCGCCCCGTCGCTTCAGTCAACTAAGTTCTTGCTTTCCCTTCGACTAAGAAGGTAGCATTCGCATGGACCCAGTCTGGTTGCTGAAAATGCAAGATCTCCGGCAAGCCGGTTCCATCCGCAGTATTACTGGGCATTTTTGAAAACCAAACCTCTCTCAGAATAACGAGATTAACGCGAGCACGGTATTGGTCAGAAAGTTACCATCCGTGCCGATTTCGGCGAACGTAGCGTCGGTTGCTGGTTGTGGCGAGACCACCACTTCGCCGGTACCGGATCCAATCGCGCCCGGGCTTGGGGCACCCGGCGATGCAATGTCACCGGCCAATGCGGAAACGTTAAGAACCAAGGCAAAAACAGTCGAAACACAGATCGCTTTCAGAAATTTCATAGTCTCTCCTATTCGGTTTTTTCGGGTTATTCGATTGATAAGGCAGTTGAGCACGAAGGTGGGAGGCCAACTGCGGGTCCGC